>DVJV01000040.1 GCA_018716525.1 Candidatus Ventricola gallistercoris | reverse complement strand
GAGCGTCATCGAGCGGATGATCGCCTCGGGTTTCTTGAGCGCATCGTCGGGGATGTCAATATCCCCAATCTGGCTCATGCCGGGCAGCATCTTGAGGATACCCGAGAGCGGGCCCATCTTCTTGATCTGCTGCATCTGCGTGAGGAAATCGTCGAGCGTCAGGTCGGCGTTCTTGAGCCGCTTGGCCATGTCGCCCGCCTGCGTCTCGTCGATCTCGATGTTCTCCTGCGCCTTTTCAATGAGCGTCATCACGTCGCCCATGCCCAGAATGCGGGAAGCCATCCGCTCCGGGTGGAAGGGTTCGATATCCCCGAGCTTTTCGCCCGTGCCGGCGAACTTGACCGGCTTGCCCGTCACCGCGCGCACGCTCAGCGCCGCGCCGCCGCGGGTATCGCCATCCAGCTTGGTGAGGATGACGCCGGTGATCTCGAGCTTCTCGTTGAACGTGTTGGCCACGTTGACGGCATCCTGACCGGTCATCGCATCGATGGTCAGCAGAATTTCCGTGGGGTGCACCGCCGCGCAGATGCGGGCGAGTTCCTCCATGAGCTGCTCGTCGATGTGCAGCCGTCCGGCGGTATCCAGAATGACCACGTCGTGCTGATGCGTGCGGGCGTATTCCACCGCCTCTTTGGCCGTGATGACCGGGTCCTGCGTACCGCGCTCGTAAACGGGCACCCCCACCTGACCCGCCACCACCTGCAGCTGCTTGATGGCAGCCGGGCGGTAGATGTCGCAGCCCACCAGCAGCGGACGCTTACCGTCCTTTTTGAGCCAGCCTGCCAGCTTGGCGGACATCGTGGTCTTACCTGCGCCCTGCAGGCCGCAGAGCATAAACACCGTCACCGGAGAGGAGCTGTACACAAGCCGGGCATTGCTGCCGCCCATCAGCGCGGTCAGCTCTTCGTTGACGACCTTGATCACCTGTTGCTGGGTGTTCAGGTTGGAAAGCGTCTCCTGCCCCACGCAGCGCTCGGTCGCGCGGCGCACAAAGTCTTTGACGACCTTGTAATTGACATCCGCCTCCAGCAGCGCCATGCGCACTTCGCGCATCACAATCTTGACATCCTCTTCGCTGAGGCTGCCCTTGCCGCGCATCTTGCCAAATGCCTGCTGAAGTCTTTGCGTCAGTCCCTCGAAGGCCATCTTACCCCTCCTCTTCTGAAAGAAGCTGCGTCAGAATCTCACGCGCACGCTCTGCCTGGCTTCCGGATGCATCACAAAGCGCCTCAAGCGCTTGCGAAAGCCCCTGTGTCAGGCGGCGGTAGCGCGCAAGGAGGCCGAGCTGGCGCTCGTAATCCTCAAGCTGGCGCTGTGCCCTGTGCACCGCATCGTACACGCCCTGGCGGGATATACCTTCCCGCGCGGCGATCTCCGACAGGGAAAAATCTTCCTCACAGTACAGCGAAAGCAGGCTCTGCTGACGCTGTGTGAGCAGCGGGCCGTAAAAGTCAAACAGCCAGCCCGTCTCGATGCGGTCCGCCACAGGCAACCTCTCCTTTGAGCCACACATGGCGAAAATCCCCTGACAGCCTGCCCATTGTACCATACGGCGCGCAGGCTGTCAAGGGATTTTACTTGACAAGCAATTCGTTTGCGAAAATTTTTTTCAATCCAATGCGAGCTTTTCCTGCCCCATCACGCGTGCGCCTTCTCCGGGCTGCGGTTGATGATGGCAATGCTCAGGCACACGCTCACCAGCGCCACGCCATAGCGCGCAAGCGGCACATTTTGCGTGCCATCGACCAGCAGGATGGAGAGCAGCACGCCAAACACCGGCTGCAGGAACATGAATACCGCTACGCGCGACACGGGATTGACCCGCAGCAGCACGGCCCAGAGCGTATAGGCCACCGCGGAGAGCATGGCCAGGTACACAAGCACGCCGACCGCCGCCACGGAAACCTGCGCCAGGCGGCCACCCGCCACCAGGCCGCAGACGATCATGACCAGTCCTCCGAGCATGAACTGACACCCACTGAGGGCCACCGGATCATCCTTCTGGCCATATTGCTTGATCAGCCCCGCACTCACCGCGCTGGCCAGCATGGAGATCATCAGAAAGCCCTCGCCGATCAGGCGCATCCCGCCACCGAGGCCCGAGCCATCCCAATTGACCAGCACAACGCCCAGCACGCCGAGCACGCCGCCCAGCCATTTGCGCGCGTCCATGCGCTCTGTTTTGAAAACCCAGCAGGCGATGAGCATGGACATGAACGCATTGAGCCCCTGAATGATCGCACCCTTGACGCTCTGCGTGTTCGCCACGCCGATGTAGAAAAAGACGTACTGCGTGACCGTCTGCACGAAAGCAAGCCTGGCCACATTGCCCCAGCTTCCGCGCTTTGGAAGCACAACGCGGCAACGGCCAATGCTGACAAAGACGATCGTAAACAATCCTGCCAGAAAGAACCGGCACCCCGCAAACAGGATCTGCGTAGCGGTCTGGCCACTTTGGATGCCGAAAAGCCGGTAACCCGTGTTGATCATCGGAATGGCGCTGCCCCAAAGCAGATTGCAAAGCCCCGCCAGAAGCACCACGGCCAGCGGATGGGTGAGGTTCCACGACTTACCGGCCGTCTTGACAGATCCCCGTTGTTCCTGCATGTAAAAAGCTCCTTTGTACCCATGATGCGCCGCATTGCGCGGCTTCCATGGCATAGTATAGCACGCCCGGCAGAAAAAGCAAGGGGCCAACGCACCGCCGCATTTCGGGAAAGTGTGTGCCATTTGCTGCGCGTTTGGCATTTAGAAGAATTTCTAAATTCCTGTTGACAGTCCTTGTCACGGGTGCTACAATACATTTAGAAGATCTTCCAGATGCCTTTCTGGCCCGCATATCCAAGAAGAAAAGGAGGGAGGCCATGAGCTTCGCAGAGACATTCAAGGCGCTGTCTGATCCCGTGCGGCGCGAAATTCTGATGCTGCTTCGCTCGGGGCGACTGTCTGCCGGGGAGATCGCCAGCCACTTTGCGATGACAGGCGCGACAATCTCCTACCACCTGAGCGTGTTGCGCAAGGCGGATCTCGTCTTTGAAACCCGCGAAAAGAACTACATCTATTACGAACTGAACACCTCCGTGCTCGAGGAGGTCATGCTCTGGCTTTCCCAGCTGAAAGGAGATTCCCATGCTTAAACGATATGGACGGCTGATGATTGCAACCAGCCTCGTCAGCCTGCTGCCCACCATAGCCGGGCTGATCCTGTGGAATCGTCTGCCCGAGCAGGTGCCCATCCACTTCGACTTTGAGGGAAACCCGGATAATTACGGAAGCCGGGCCTTTGCGGTCTTTTTCATTCCGCTGTTTCTTCTGGCCATGCAGTGGCTGTGCCTGCTGATCACCCGCACCGATCCCAAGCGGCGCAACGTCAGCCCCAAGGTGATGACGCTGGTGCTGTGGATCTGTCCGCTGATCTCGGTGCTGGTGGGCGTGATCATGTACGCCAGCGCACTGGGGGCACAGCTTGCCCTGGGGCGGATCATGCCGGTGCTCTTTGGGCTGCTGTTTGTGGCTATCGGCAACTACCTGCCCAAGTGCAAGCAGAATTACACCGTCGGCATCAAGCTCCCCTGGACGCTCAACGACGAGGAAAACTGGAACCGCACTCATCGCTTTGCAGGCTATGTGTGGACCATCGGCGGCATCGTGCTCGCCATCACCGGGCTGGCAGGCATGAGCAACTCGGCATTTCTCATGATCCTGTTGCTGGGCATGGTTCTTTCCGCCGGCGTATATTCGTATGTGCTCTACCGCAAAAAATGCGGATGATCCACCCCGGGCCCGCTATGGTCGTCGGTTCCATTCCCCGCCATCCATTGCATATCAAACTCCCCCTCCGGCACACGGCGCACCGAAGGGGGAGTTTTTCTATGCCTTTTGAGCTTACAGGAAGTACTTCACGCCGGATTCAAAAATCTTCTGATCCTTCTGCCCGGGGATGTTGCTGGCGACATAAGCGCCGGTGCGCTCGCTGTGGCCCATCTTGCCCAGCACACGGCCGTCGGGCGAGCAGATGCCCTCCACTGCCCAGTGCGAGCCATTCGGGTTAAACGGCATATCGGCACAGGGCAGGCCATCCATGCCCGCATACTGCGTAACAATCTGGCCGTTGGCAAGGAGCGTTTCAAGCTGCGCCTGGCGGCAGACAAAGCGGCCTTCGCCGTGGGAGATGGCCACCTCGTGCACGTCGCCCACACTCACCCCCGCCATCCAGGGCGACTTGACCGAGGAGACGACGGTGCGCACATGCGTGGCAGCATGACGGCCGATGGTGTTGTACGTCAGCGTGGGATCGTCTTCGCGTAGCGTGCGGATCTCGCCGTAAGGCACCAATCCCAGCTTGATGAGCGCCTGGAAGCCGTTGCAAATGCCCAGCATCAAGCCATCGCGCTGGTTGAGCAGTTCCATGATCGCCTCCATGATGCGCGGATTGCGCAGCGCGGTGGCAATAAACTTGCCGGAGCCATCCGGCTCGTCGCCCGCGGAGAAGCCGCCCGGGAGCATGATGATCTGCGCATTGCGAATGCCGCGCACGATCGCCTCGACCGATTCCTCAATGCCCGCAGCGGTCAGGTTCCGGAAGATGAACGTGTCCGTCTTCGCGCCCGCACGGCGGAACGCTTTGGCGCTGTCCATCTCACAGTTGGTGCCCGGGAAAGACGGAATGAACACGCGCGGCACTGCGATGTGCACCGCCGGATGCTTGTCGCTGCGCTGCTCATAGGGGCGGTACGGCGCGGTTTCCTGCGCCTGCTCCACATGCGTGGGGAACACGCCCTCCAGCGGGGCATGCCAGGCACGGAGCGCCTCTTCCAGTGTGAGCGACATCTCGCGCACACGCAGGGTTGCATCCTCCGTCGTCTCGCCAATGACCGACAGGCCTGCGGGCACCGGCGCGCCGTCGCGCAGCTCGGCGATGATCGAACCATACAGCGGCAGGAACAGCGTTCCATCGGCCACACCGTGGATTCTGACGCCCACGCGGTTGCCCGCCGCCATTTGGGTCACGGCCGCGGCCACGCCGCCGCGGCCCACCGTGTGCGCAGAGAGCACATCGCCGCGCACAATCGCCTGATGCAGCGATTCATAGAGCATCAGCGCCTTGTCATACTCCGGCACCAGGTGCGCATCCGCCGGCAAGAGCAGCATCGCCAGCCGGTGACCCGGCCCCTTGAGATCGGTAGAAATGATGTGCCCCGCCTCCACGGCATTCACCGCAAAGGAGACGAGCGTCGGCGGAACGTGAATATCCTCAAACGTGCCGCTCATCGAATCCTTGCCGCCGATGGAGGCCGTGCCAAAGCCGAGCTGTGCAGACAATCCGCCCAGCAGCGCAGCCGCAGGCTTGCCCCAGCTTGCGGGATTGCGGTTCAGCCGCTCAAAATACTCCTGGAAGGTCAGCCGTGCGCGGGTGACATCGCCGCCCGCCGCGCAGATCTTGGCCAGCGACTCCGTAACCGCATACACCGCACCGTGGAAGGGGCTCCACTCGCTCAGATACGGGTCGTATCCGTGGCTCATCAGCGTGGCAGTGGTCGTCTCCCCGTCAGTGGGGATCAGGGCTGCCATGGCCTCGTTCGGGCTCTCGCGGTACGCGCCGCCATAGGGCGCCAGAATCGTGCTGGCGCCGATGGTGGCGTCAAACCGCTCGACAAGGCCCTTCTGCGAGCAGACATTCAGGTCCGCAAGCATCGCCAGCCACGCTTCACGCACGGTCTTTCCTACGGCAAAATCCGGCTGCGCGGTCAGATAGGGCGCGCGCTCATCCGGCGCAGAGACGACGGCCTTCGCATGCTGCGTGACGCCGTTCGTATCCAGGAATGCACGGGAGAGATCCACGATCGTCTTGCCGCGCCAGTGCATCACCAGCCGCGCCTCTTCGGTGACAACGGCGACTTGCGTGGCCTCCAGGTTTTCCTCATAGGCCATCTGCCGGAAGCGCTCCACCTGATCCGCCTCAATGACGCAGGCCATGCGCTCCTGGGATTCGGAAATCGCCAGTTCGGTGCCGTCAAGCCCTTCGTACTTCTTGGGCACGGCGTCCAGCTCGATGACCAGCCCCGGGGCAAGCTCGCCCACCGCCACGCACACGCCGCCTGCGCCGAAGTCATTGCACCGCTTGATCATCCGGGCAAACTCCGCGTTCCTGAACAGCCGCTGGATGCAGCGCTCCGTGGGCGCATTGCCCTTTTGCACCTCCGCACCGCACGTCTCAAGCGACTGCACGTTGTGCGCCTTGGAGGAGCCCGTTGCTCCGCCGCAGCCATCGCGGCCCGTACGGCCGCCCAGCAGCATCACGACATCGCCCGGCTGAGGCTGCGCGCGGCGCACATGGTCGCGCGGCGTGGCGGCGATGACCGCGCCCAGCTCCATGCGCTTGGCGATAAAGCCGGGATGGTAGTACTCCTGCACCTTGCCCGCGGCCAGGCCGATCTGGTTGCCGTAGCTGGAGTAGCCCTGCGCGGCAGTCGTGGTGATGCGCCGCTGCGGCAGCTTGCCCGCGCGCGTGCGGCTGTACGGCACACGCGGATCGCCGCTGCCAGTGATGCGCATGGCCTGGTAGACATAGCTTCTGCCCGAAAGCGGATCGCGGATCGCGCCGCCCAGGCATGTCGCCGCACCGCCAAATCCCTCGATCTCCGTGGGGTGGTTGTGCGTCTCGTTCTTGAACATGATGAGCCACGGTTCCTCTTTTCCGTCCACGCAGGCGTTGACGACGATGGAACAGGCGTTGATCTCATCGGAGGCATCCAGATCATCGAGCTTGCCCAGCTTCTTAAGCGCCTTGGCGCCCAGCGTGGCCATGTCCATGAGCGAGATATCCTTCTTGCGCTCGCCATACACATCCCCGCGCGTGTGCACATACAACGCATACGCCGCCTTGACGGGCTCGGTAAACCAACCGTCTGCAAACGTCATTTCGTCGATGGCGGTCAAGAACGTCGTGTGGCGGCAGTGATCCGACCAGTAGGTGTCAATCGCCCGCAGCTCCGTGATGCTCGGATCGCGCTTTTCCGTATCCCGGAAGTAGTCCCGGCAGAAGCACAGATCCTCTGCGCTCATCGCCATGCCCATCTCCCGCACCATCGCGGCGAGGGCTTCATCATTCATCGCGGTAAATCCGGTCATGATGCGCACATCGGCGGGGATATCCGCGTGCATGGCCAGCGTCTTGGGCTTATCCATCGATGCGCGGCGCGACTCGACGGGATTGATCAGGTGATGCGCCACCGCGTCCATCAGCTCCGCGGTCACCCCTGCTCCTTCCACGGCATACACCTTCGCACAGGCCACCTTCGGGCGCGCCTGATCCGGACTGAGCAGCTGCAGGCACTGGCTGGCGCTGTCCGCGCGCTGATCGTACTGCCCCGGCAGATACTCCACCGCCAGCAGGCGCGCATCCATCTGCGGCAATGCCTCATCATAGAGCACATCGACATTGGGCTCGGAGAAGATGATGCCCTTCGCGCTTTCAAACGCCTCGTCGGACAGCCCCTCCACGTCATATCGCTGGAATACGCGGACGCGCTCGATGGCCTGAGTGCCCAGCGCCTCGCGCAGCTCATGGCACAGCTGCCTGGCGCTCACATCATACCCGGGCCGCTTTTCCGCATAGATTCTTCTAACCTGACTCACGATACTCCTCCTCGCATCCGGTGGATCTCCCTGCGCGCAGGGAAGCCTTCCGTTTCCCGTCGCTTCCCCGCTTACAAAAAGCGAAACAACAACCGCATTATAGCATTAAACATTCGCTATTGCAATGTGCTTCACCTGATTTCACGCGCAAACACCGCCTATTTTTTTCTGTTTCCGCACGGTTTGCGCTTTTTGTACCGAACATTGACAAGGATTTGCATCCTGCGGTATGATAAAGGTATTCGGCCCCGGTATGCGTGCCCGCATCCATCTGCCGCATCCAGAAAGGGAGGCTGCTCGTTTGTCCTCGTTCGCTCTCAAGTTCATCGCGCTGACCTGCATGTGCATCGATCACATGGGGCTTGCGCTCTTTCCCTCCGTCAGCGCATTTCGATGCATCGGGCGGCTGGCCTTTCCGCTGTACTGCTTTCTGCTCTCAGAGGGCTATGCGCACACGCGGGATATCCGCGCCTATGCCAGACGGCTGCTGCTTTTGGCCTTCATTTCTGAAATCCCGTTTGATCTGCTGATCTTCGGCCGCATCGCCAGTGGCGTCGAGCAGAATGTCGTGTTTTCCCTGCTGCTTGGCCTGCTCGCGCTCTACGCAGCCGATTGTCTGTCCGGCCACCGCCTGGAAAGCGTGCTTGTGCTCACAGCCCTTTGCTTGGCCGCCATGATCCTGCGCGTAAGCTACGGCTGGCTGGGCATCGTGCTGTGTCTCGGCTTTCACTTTACCCGGGAGCATCGCTTCAAACAGGCGTTGTGCGCGGCGCTCCTTTGCGGCCTGTATACCCTGAGCCTGCTTTTCTCCGGCGTGGAGCGAAGCTGGGCGCTCCTCTCCCTCTATGCAACAGGGGCTTCGCTGCCCATCCTGCTTTACAACGGCAAGCGCGGCCTGCACGCGCCCGTGCTCACGTTTTTGTTTTATGCCGCTTATCCGCTGCACATCGCCATGCTCGTGCTCGTGCGCGCGCTGCGTATCGTGCCGCCCTATTTCCTGGGATGATTGTTTGCCGCCTGATCGGATGATTTCCTCCCCTCTGTACACGCAAAGACCGCCTCCCGGCAAACGCCGGAAAGCGGTCTTTATCTTTGCCTTTCTATCGGTCCATTCCAAATCGCCTGCGCGCTTTGGGGCAGCTTCAGGCTTCAATCAATACGTGTCATCCGTAATCCAGTAAACGGTTTCCTTTGCGCGCGTCATGCCCAGCCGCGCCTGCAAGGCGATGGATGCGTCGTTGATTTTCGCCACCTGATCAAAGGGAATCTGCCCGGCAAGCCTTGTGCGGCGTATGGCTGCGCGCTCGAGCGCGTACCCCAGATGCATGCGCCTGTACGCCGGCATGACGTGCAAAAGCCCCATTGAGCCTTCCACATGCTCGCCGATGAACCCCGCCAGTTCGCCCTCTACATAAGCGCCGAGCATCACCCCCTGGCGGATGCGCGCATCCAGATACTCGCGAGATGCGTGCCCATAGTTTTGATACACGAAGTCGAGCGATTCCCGCGTCAGCGGGCGGATATCCACATCCGCATCCGGGCCGGGTATCTCGCCGTAATAGGCATACTGGTAAAACGGGATGGCGTTCTTCAGGTTCAGACGGGCGCGCACCTGCACATTCTGCTGGGGCGCGCACATGCCGTGAAGCATCACATCCGGCGTGCCCAGCGGAATGCGCGCAAGCATCTCCTGAAAGCGCCTGTCCGTTCGCGCCGCCACCATGACGATATCGCCCCGGCGGTGGCGAAGCATGACGCCGTCATCCTGGGCGTCGATTTCCGCAGCCATACCGCGCAACAGAGTCTGCATCATCGACTCGTAGCACGCCCGGTCGCCATAGCCGCGCAAAATGGCCAACGCACGCGCTTCATCCTGCGTCAGCCTTGTTTCATTCATGCCCCCTGATTGATCCTTCATATCCCTGCTCCTCTTGAGTTTATGGGCGCCGCCTCACCATTCAGGCGGCGTATACAGGCGCACCGCTTTTTCTGCAAGCGTTGCCGGCATGTCGATCAGCCGCTGATTGCGGCTGCCGCAGTAGAGCAGATCCAGCGACCGCTCGTGCGCAAGATACGGACCATCCACCAGCACATCGATCAGCCCAAGCAGGCGCATCCGGTCCGCGCGGCCTTCCTTGAGCAGCGTTTCCAGCGTGTAGCCCGTGTAGCACCAGACATTCATGCCCTTCTCCCTGGCCGCCTGCGCAATCACGCACAGCGGTTCCGGCTGCATCATCGGCTCGCCGCCGGTGAGCGTCACGCCCCGCACCAATGGATTTTGCCCCATCTTTTCGATGATCTGCGCCGTGTCCGCAATATACCCGCCGTTTACATCGTGCGTCTTCGGATTGTGACAGCCCGGGCACCCGTGCGGGCACCCCTGCACAAACACGGCCAGCCGGTATCCCGGTCCATCCACAATGGACTCGGGCTCCACACCCGCCAAACGGATCTGCATCGCTCCTGCCTCCTGTCTTCCTGACGATTCCCACATGTTCATTCGCCGTGCACGGGCGCATCCGCAAATGCAAACGCGCCATACACGGATAAACGCCCGCCTCCGGCAAAGCCGGAAACAGGCACAGACTGTCAAAAAACCCTTCCGGGAGGTTTGGAGGGCTAAAGCCCTCCAAATGCAATCCGAATCCGGCGACATGTGCGGCGGATTCGCAAGCCTTGCGCAGCAAGGTTTCCTTACACTGTTTCCCGCCCGGGAGCCCCATGGGGGCGAGAGGGAAACGGCGTAAATCTCGGAAAAGGACGCCGCAGGCGGACTTTTTCGACACGCTGCGCCGTTTCTCCCTTTGGAGAGACGGCGTTTTTTGATGCAATGAAAGGATTTTTTGGCGAAGGGATGCCAATGCCCAGCCATTCCCAGCAGCGCAGCGGCGCATAATTCCATTTTGCCTCCGCATACTAGGGGAGCCAAGAAAGCGGAAATGAAGGAGGCAGCATTCGTGCGAGCAACGGGAATTGTGCGCAGAATCGACGAACTGGGACGCGTGGTGATCCCTAAGGAAATACGGCGGACGCTGAGAATTCGTGAAGGCGACCCGCTGGAAATCTATACAGACAAGGATGGCGAAGTGATCCTCAAGAAGTATTCGCCGATCGGCGAGATTTCAAACTTTGCAAAGGATTACACCGAGTCGCTGTTCCGATCGCTGGGGCACATCGCGTGCATCACGGACAAGGATATGATCGTGTCCGCAAGCGGCGTGTCGCGCAAAGAGCTGTGGGAAAAGCCCATCAGCCGCGACCTGGAGCAGGCGATTCAAAGCCGCCAGGTGGTCACGGCCAACCGTGGCAGCGGCACACGGCTTGTGCCGGTGACCAACGAGGAGGATGCACAGGCGTATACGGCGCAGGTCATCTGCCCGATCATCGCAGACGGCGAGTCGATCGGCGCAGTGGTGCTCCTCTCCAGAGAGCCGTCCGCCAAGATGGGCGATACGGAGCTCAAGGTCGCAGAGACCACGGCAAGCATCGTCGGCAGACAGATGGAGCAGTGACACGGGCGCAAAGCCATACGGGCCCAAAGTGAGAAGCCCCATCATCAAATGCCTCCTATCCGGAGCGAAGGACCCCGGCAGGAGGCATTTTTCGTATGAAGGGGACAGACGCTTTCACGCAGAGGAAAAGCGCGGAATGCGGCGCTGTCAGGCGCGGCACAAGAGCGCTGCAAGGCCATATCTGCGCACAGCGTCATTCCATGCGGTCAGCGGACCCAATGCGCGATGGCGTCGCGCAGAAAACGGGCACAGCCGGGTAGGTTCTTGTCGTAGTAGGCGGCAAAGCGCTCGTCTGCCACGTAGAGTTCGGCGATGCCCCTGTGCCTTGCCGGATCATAGGCATTTTGGGTGACGGTGAGCCACTGCCGGTGCAGCGAGGCGATTTGCCGCCCTTCCCCGCTTTCGGGGGAAAGGCCATTTTGCACGGCGGCTTCCAGACGGCGCGCGATCTCAAGCCCCAGGGCATTCCACTGCTGGTATTGGGCAAGCGTCAGGTTCATTACGGCGGCCTGTGCGGCGTCCACCTGTGCATCGCCATACATCTTCCGGGCTTCCTGGCCGTATGACTGTTCATTTTGCGCCACGACGCGGCGCTTGAAGGCTTCAAACTTTTTTTCGTCGCTCATGATCTCATTCCTTTCCTCAGCTTCGATGGTTGCTTTGACCGACCGGATCATCTGGTCCAGCTCTGCCCGCTTTGCCGTCAGCGCGTGAAGATGGCTGCGCAGGGCGGATAGCCGGTCAAAGGAGGGATCGTAAAGACATGCTTTGATCTGGGCCAGCTCCACCCCAAGGGCCCGGTAAAAGAGGATGACCTGAAGCTGATCCACCTGCGCCGGACCATAGTAGCGGTAGCCGCTGTTTGATGTCCGGCTGGGTTTAAGCAGCCCGATCTGGTCGTACCAGCGCAGCGTGCGGGGGGTCACGCCGGACAGGCGCGACAGTTCCTGAATGGTGTATTCCATGGCTTTTTCCCTCCTGGGAACCAGTGTAGCAGTTGACGCGGCGGCAAAGTCAAGGGAAATAGCGAAGTTTTTTTCAGAATGCTGTGCGGGTGGTGTTGCACATTCAGCACAATGAGAAAAGGCCGTAAGGCGCGATGGATGCACTTGTGCGCAGAGCAGAAGTTGCGTAGAAGAGCCGCACAAAGGCGGCTCTTTTCGGGCTGTCAAAAAAAACCTCTTTGGGTGGTTTGGAGGGCCGCAGCCCTCCAAATGCAATCCGAATCCGGCGACATGTGCGGCGGATTCGGAAGCCTTGCTGTGCAAGGTTTCCTTACACTGTTTCCCGCCCGGGAGGCTCATAGAGCCGAGAGGGAAACAGTGCAAACACTCGGAAAAGGACGCCGCAGGCGGACTTTTTCGACACGCTGAGAGCCGCACAAAGGCGGCTCTTTTGGAAAACAGAATTTGAAAGGCATTCGGAGCAGCGCCTGCCAGGAGACCGGCCCGTTGGCAAGGACTTTACAGGCTTTCCTCCGGCCGGATGATTTCAGTGGCGTAATACTGGCCGTCGCGCCAGAAATACAGGGTTGCGCTCTGCCCCGGCGCGATGCTGGCCCGCGCGCGCCGCAGTGTGGCATCGCCCAGAATGGTGATGTCCCCAATGCCCACGATGATGTCGCCCTCCATCAGCCCGGCATCCTGCGCGGGGGAATCGTCTTCCACCGTCTTGAGCCATGCGCCCTGCGGCAGGTTGTAGTATGTCTGATAGATGGGCAGCACGTAGCGGGAGACGATGCCCATTTCCCACTTGGCGCCCTCCTCGCGCTCCTGATCGGTTATGGTGATGGGCAGCGTGTGAAGCAGGATATCCTGGGAACCCTTGCCCACGGAGATGAAGGCCATCTGATCGTCGTCGACGTAGACGTTAACGCCGCCGGAGCGGTACCACGATACGGCGACTTGCGCGCCGCTGAAGTAGATCTTGCGGCTGACCTGGAAGTGGTGCGGCCAGATCTCCAGCACTTCTTCGCCAATTTCTGGCTCCATGTAGATGTCATCGCCGATGGGAACGTGCCCGTTGGTGGCAAAGTCAGAGTAGGAATCGCCTTTGCCCACGGAGATATCGTCGATGGAATACTCGCGCTCGATCTCCTCGGCAAATGTCTCTGCCATGTCGGCCGGCGAGCCGTCGCTCATGTTGGGGATGATCTTCAGGCCGAATGCGGTCAGCCGGCCGCCTGTCTCGTTGCGCACGGAGACCTGTATGCTGCCGTAGAAGTTATACGACGTGACCTCCGCCCGCTGAATCACAAGCGGCTGCATGTCATTGTCCAGATAGAGCACTTCCTGCTCGCTGCCTTCGCGCGCGAGCATGCGCGGGTCAAAGAGCAGCGCCTGGGTCAGCGGATCGGCTTCACCGGTCACGGTCAGACCGCAGTCCTTTTGAAAAATGCCAATGACTTCGGCGGTGGATTCGGTGTACAGCGTGTTTTCATTGGGCTTGGCGTAGTAGCCCAGCTCATAGAGCCTGCGCCGCAGCGCAAGGACATCGTCGGAGCGGTCGCCAACGCGCAGCGTATGATAGACGGAGAGCTCCTCGTCGGTGTAGGTGAAGGGGATTTCCGCCTTGATGTCTGCGATGGGGTCGTTTGAGAGCACCGGGAACAGCGCGCGCACCTCTCCCTCTGTCACGGGGCGCAGCACAACGGGCCGCACCTGCCGCAGCAGCGACTCAAGCATGTAGCCTTCGCGGTTGTCCTCGCCTTCCTTCAGGTGCAGCCAGAGCTCATCGCCGCGCATCACTTCGCCGATGGCCGTCATCTGAATCCCCTTGTCGAGCTCTGTGATCAGGTCGCCGCCGGGCGACTTGCGCAGGTTGGAGCGCACGGTGGTGCGCACCAGAACCGGTTCGTCGTAGAGTGTCTCGCCGCTGACGATGTCGGGCCCTGGCGTGGGGGTCGGCGTAGGCACGGGCGAAGGCGTTGGCGTGGGGGTGGGCAGCGGCGTCGGCGTGGGCACCGGAGTGGGGGAAGGAGTCGGCGTGGGCACGGGCGTGGGAGACGGCGTGGGCACCGGCTCCAGCAGATTGAGCAGGATGTACCCGGTGCGTCCTCCCTTGGCAGTCTTCACATATGCCCAGGTGTTTTCCCCTTCGCCCAGCGTGCTGATGACCTGTACCTGTGCATACTTGTCAAGCTTTTCCAGCAGATCGCTGTCGGTGTCCGGCAGAGAGCGAAGGTTGGCCTGCTTGGATGTGCGCAGAACGTCTGAGGCGTTGTCCGCAGATGATGCGCTTTCGGCGGAAGATGCCGCCTCGTTGTCCTGTGCCAGAGCGGGAACGGCGGAGAGCATCAGCGTAGCAGCCAACGCGAGACAGAAAATGGCTGATTTCATGGTGTGTTTGCGATATCCTTTCCGGCGCGCGGAGCGCGCAAGCTGACTGTTTACACGATTATACCAGTTTGCGGGCGTCAGGGCAAGCCCCCTGGAAAATCGCCTCATCGCACGCAAAAAGGCGTCCCCGCTGCAAAGGGGCAGCAGGGGCGCCTGGGCGGGCAATCACCGGGGCAGGTATTGGGCGTTGACGATGTCCTTGTCCGAATTGAGCGGACGGCCCTCGTCAAAGGCCACGATGTTGTGGTAAATATAGTTGACCATGTTGATGTCGTTGTCCTTGGTGTTGCCGCCGGCATGCGCGCTGGCGACGACGTTTTCCATCGTCAGCAGCGGGTGATCGGGCGGCAGTGGCTCGCGCTCGTAGGTATCCAGCCCGGCGGTGGCGATTTTGCCCGTTTGCAGGGCCTCGATGAGCGCCTCTTCGCAGACGATCGGGCCGCGCGCCGTGTTGATGAGCATGGCCGAGGGTTTCATTCTGGCGAATTCATCCCGGCCGATCATGCCGCGCGTGCTCTCGTCAAGCGGGCAGTGGATGGAGAAGATGTCGCTCTCGCGCAGCAGGGTTTCAAAGTCCACAAAGCGGTAGCCAAACTGCTCCTCCTGCTCCCACTGGCGTACGATGTCGTAGTAGATGACGTTTGCACCGAACGCGCTTACCAGCGCCGCCACCTTCTTGCCGATGTTGCCCAGGCCCAGAATGCCCACGGTCTTGCCGCGGATCATGAACGAACGGCCGAAGTACTCGGTGCGGGGCCAGTGCCCGGCGCGCAGCTGCCGGTTGATTTGCAGCAGGTTGCGGTACCCAGCCAGCATCAGCATGATGGCCAGCTCGGCCACGATGCCGGAATTGACGCCCGGACAGGTGGCGATGGGAATGCCGCGCTCGCCCCACGCGCGCAGATCGCAGTGGTCAAAACCCGCGCCCCAGCGCTGCCAGAAGCGCACATTGGGCGTGTGGTTGATGATGTCGGGATCGGCGTCCAGCCGGGAGATCAGGTACTGGCAGTCGCGCAGGTTGCCGTAGGCTTCGGGGGAGAGCGCGTCCACGAGCTCAAATCCATCCGGGACGTTTTCGTGCAGCGCATCGTATGCGCCGGGGAAATAGATGCCTACGAGTCCGATTTTTTTCTTCATGGCGGTATGCTCCTGTATCAGTGTGGTGCATAGAAGCCCCGCCCGGGAGGGCGGGGCGTTGTCTGCGGTTCAGGGTCAGAGGTCAATGCCTGGGCGGCGGTCCGTCACTCCTGCATCACGCCGACCTCGCGGTAGTAGCGCGCTGCGCCCTCGTGGATCGGAACGCCGGCCAGATCGGTGCAGGCGGCTTCCAGGCTTGCGCTGCGCAGCGCCGCATGGGTTTCGGTGAGCATGTCCCAGTTCTCCCAGAATGTCTTGGTCATCTGGTAGACGGTCTCCTCGTCCACGTCGGCGGTGATGAACAGCGTCAGCTTCACGGCGGAGGTGGGCACGTCCTCATCCTGGCCGGTGTAGGTGCCGGCGGGAATGGTGTAGGATGCGTACCAGGGGTAATCGGCCTGGAGTGCCTCAACCGTCTCGGCGGGGATCGGCAGCAGCTTGGAGTCGGTGGTGGTCATGATCTGCGTCACGGCCGCGTTGGGCGTGCCCGCCATGACCCACACGCCGTCAAGCTGCTTGTTGCTGATGGCATCGGCCGATTCGGAGGTGCCCATGTACTCGGCCTGCAGGTCGTCAAGCGTTTTGCCGAACAGGGAAAGGTGGATGGAAGCCTCGTCGATGGTGGTGGAACCCGGCGCGCCGACGGAGAAGCGCTTGCCGGCGAGATCCTCGATCGTCTCGATGCCGCTGTCCTTGGTGACGACAACCTGATTGGGGTTGTAGTACAGACCGGCGAAGATGCGCAGGTTGTCGTTGGCGTACCCTTCAAAGCTGGCTTCGCCCTGTTGCGCCTGGTAGACGAGGTTGGCGTTGGCGATGCCGATCTGCGCCTCGCCGTCGTAGGCCTGGTTCAGGTTGTCAACGCCGCCGCCGGAAGGGGTGGCCGTCGCGCGCATGCCCTCGATGTTTTCGTTCCAAAGCTGGCAGATGGTGGCGCTGATCGGGTAAAACGTGGAAGAGGTGCCCGCGGTCACGAAGTTGATGTCCGCAGCCAGCGCGCCGGAGGCGGTCATCAGGGTGGCGGCGCACAGCGCCGATGCGAGGAATTTTTTCATGTTGGTCTCTCTCCTTCGGTGAAACAGAATATCATCGAGCGGGCGCGTCCGTCCCGCATCGGGTGCGGGTCAGGCGGCGGAAATGGGCCGCATCTTGGAAAGGACGAGCCGGTTCAGGGCGATTTCGGCGGCGATGAGCGCGACCGCGGCGATATCGGTGGCCAGCGTGGGGTTGACAAACAGCAACCCGCCCACCACGAGCATGGCCCGGCAGGCGATGCGCAGCGCGGTTGCCCCGGTGCTGTAGCGCTGCATGGGCAGACCGGACAGGCCCGCGGCAATGGCCAGCACGCCGATGCTCGCGG
>DVJV01000039.1 GCA_018716525.1 Candidatus Ventricola gallistercoris | reverse complement strand
GGGCGGGAAACGGCGCAAGGAAACCTTGCACAGCAAGGCTTCCGAATCCGCCGCACATGTCGCCGGATTCGGATTGCATTTGGAGGGCTTTAGCCCTCCAAACCTCCCGGAAGGGTTTTTTGACAGTCTGAGGCGCCGTCAGACGACGCGCTTCTTTTAAGCGCCGGACGATGTTTTCCAATGTGACGCAAAAAAGGAGCTTCTCATGATGAAACGCAGCATATTGGCATGTGCCCTCATTCTTCTTTCCTGCATCCTCCTTTCCGGCGCGTGTGCCCTGGCTGATCCAGAGTGGATGTACCCGGTATCCCTTGAAACGCTGCGCGATCCTCAGGACGTGCTGCGGCTGGTCAACCGGGATCACCTGCTGGATGCATCCTACCCCGATCAGGATATTGAAATGTACCGCCTGGTGGATGTCACGCTGCCCGTCACAAAGGGAAGCCACTGTCTGCGGCAAGTCGCCCATGACGCACTGGCCGAACTGTTTGCCGCCGCCGAGCGGGCCGGATACTCGCTGTATGTGGGCTCCTCCTACCGAAACTACCGGACGCAGGAAGTCATCCACTACAACCGGGTAAAGCGTATGGGCTATGACGACGGGTATTCCCAGATCGCCGGCGCTTCCGAACACCAGATGGGACTCGCAGCAGACGTCGTCAGCTGGGCATACAAGGACAGCTTTCAGGAATCCTTCGGAGAGACACTGGAGGGAATTTGGCTGAGGGAAAACTGCGCGAATTACGGCTTCATCCTCCGCTATCCGCAGGAAAAGGAGCAGATCACCGGCGTGCAATATGAGCCCTGGCATCTGCGGTATGTGGGCCGGGAAGCGGCGCTGTACATGACCCTCAACGATCTGACGCTGGAGGAGTTCACAGAGGAATATCAGGCCGCCCTGTCGCGCTACGAGCGCGAACTGGAGGCCGGACAGGCGCAGCGTGAAGCATCTGTCTCGTTGTAAAAGCACACGCTCCCACGGCATGACCGTGGGGGCGTGTTTTATGCTCAAAAACCGTATAGCCTGAATCGTTATTCCAATTTCATCAGCCCAGCATCGTCTTGAGCAGGCGCATATCGCCTGCAAGCTGATAGGCGCCCATACCCGCCGGAAGGAAGACGCTCTGCCCCTTTTCGACTGGCACACTCTGCCCACCGCAGAGAATCGCGCCCTTTCCTTCCAGGCACAGAAGCGCGTGGAAGCTCTGCGCTCCCACTTCACCCGCCATCAGGCCGCACACCGTCAGGCAGCTGACATCAAACCGGTCACACCGAATCAACGGCTGCACCTTTCCGCCCGGAACTTCCTTCGCCGGTTCCGTCGGCCCCACGGGGTACGCAGGCGGCTCACGCAGCGCCACATCCAGCGCCTTGCGCACATGCAGGGCGCGCGGCTTGCCATCCGCACCGACACGGCCATAGTCGTAGACACGGTACGTCAGGTTAGAGCTCTGCTGCACCTCCGCGATGAGCAAACCCGCGCCAATCGCATGAACTGTCCCCGCCGGGATGAAAAACACGTCTCCTCGCTTGGCGGGCACCCAATTGAGCCGGTCCGTCAGCGTATTGGTACGGATGGCTTCTTCCATCTGCGCAAGGGTGATCTGCTCGCGGAATCCATAGTAGATGCCCGCGTCCGGCGCGGCATCCACGACATACCACATTTCCGTCTTGCCAAACGAGTTTTCCTCACGCCGCGCGTACGCATCATCGGGATGCACCTGAACGGAAAGCGGCTGTGCCGCATCGATCAGCTTGATCAGCAGCGGGAACTCAGTATCCGCTTGTGCACCGGCGCACAGGTGATGTGGATTGACGCGCAAGTATTCCGCCAGCGTCTTGCCCGCATACGGACCATTTTCGATCACGGAGGGGCCATCGGGATGGCAGCTCAGCTCCCAGCTCTCAGCCAGGGGCGTCATCTGGGTCTGTTTGCCAAAGTCGCGCTTGAGCCGGTTTCCACCCCACAGGTAATCCTTAAATGCCGGCTTGAGCAGCAGTGGCTGTGTTGCTGGCTTTCGCAGGCATAGCGCCGCCGCGCCAATGATTCCAGCCTGGTTGCCCAGCGCTGCCACCTCCACCCGGGTGACAAAGCTGCGCTCCCCACCAAAGCAATGTTCACGCACATAGCGGTTAAGCGGTTCTGTCAGCGCGCTGCCCTGCCCGGACACGCCGCCGCCGATGAGCAGCATCTGTGGCCTGAACAGGTTGGCCACGTCGGTGGCCAGTTCGCCCAGATAGGCCTCGTACCGCGCTAACACGGCTGCAGCCGTTTCATCGCCCCGGTCCCGCGCCTCATACACGTCCCTGGCGTTAAGGTCCGGCTTGTTGAGCAGGCTCTGCGGGCAGAGCGACGCGGCTTCCTTGGCCTGCCGAATCAGCGCGGTGGCGGAAACATAGCTCTCCACGCACCCCTTGCGGCCACAAGTGCACCGCACGCCATCGACGATGAAGGCCGTATGTCCCATCTCTGCACCGGCGCCACCTGCGCCCTCCATCAGTTCCCCATTGACGACGATGCCGCTTCCCACTCCGGTTCCCAACGTCAGCAGCACCACATCCCGGCATCCGCGTGCCGCACCGGCAACCGTTTCCCCCAGTGCCGCGCAGTTGGCGTCATTGCTGATGCGGCAAGGCAACCCGGTCAGCCGGGTGATCTGCGCGGCAAGCGGCACATCTTCCCAGCCCAGGTTGTTGGAATAGACCACCGTACCGGCGTCGCACGTGCCTGGGCTGCCAATGCCCACGCCCATGCAATCCCCTTCCACCAGGCCGCATGCATCGCGCAGACGCATGGCCAGCGCAGCCATGTCCGTGACGACCTCCTGCCAGGGGCGCGACGCCCCCGTCGGAACGCTCTCCTGCCGGAGAATCCGGTATGATTCATCCACAATGCCTGCTGCGATATTGGTTCCGCCCAGGTCAATTCCGATCGCGTAACGCATGTGCACTCTCCTCTTTTCCATATGGTTCGGGCTTTGATCTGCCCTTTTTGTCTGTATTCACGGGAGACTGTTTCCCGCACTGATCCGCTGTTTTTCGAAGTAGCGAGCTTATTTCTGTGATTCCGCGCTAAAACAATTCTTCCGCTTGAGCGCCGTTCGGCTTTCTGTACAGGTCCAGCCAAGGCGCTGTGAAGGGCAGCTTGTCAAACTCGCTTCGCTCATATGTCGCGCACGCCCTGCCATGCTCCACGCGCACCAAACGGTCGGCCAGTGTGAAGGTATCGGCCAGATTGACAGCCAGAATGACCACCGCCATGCCCTGCCCCATGAGCTCGCGAAGCAGCTCCCAGATGTGCATACGCATTCCCACGTCCAGCCCGCTGAATGGCTGCACACAGACCACCGCATGCGGCCGCTGGAGCAAAATGCGCTGATAGACCAGATCATATCGCTGCCGCTTGCTGAGCTGACTGGGCGTCAGATCAAAAATGGCGTCATCCAGCCGAGAAGCCCATTCGCGGCGCAGACCATCCCGCACGCGACCGCTGCGCCAGATCTCCTTCAGGCGGTGATCGACCGTCATGCACAGGTTATCCAGGCAGCTGAGTTCGCGGAACACCATTGTGACATCCGGTCTTTCGCGGATGACGGCAATCTCGCGGGATGCTTCCCCTGGCGTCCATGGCCGTCCACAGAGACGAATGCCGCCGGACTGCGGTTTGCGCTCTCCGGTGAGCAGCGCAAGAAGATCTGAAAAGATGACGTTTTGCAGATCCTGCAGCACCACGCACTCCCCAGCTGCCGCCGAAAAAGAAAGTTCACGCACCCGCCCGCAGCAAAGCCGGCTGACCTCCAGCACCGGCGTTTGTTCCACCTGCCGCCGTGGCTGGTTGATCTGCTCGCGCACGCGCTGCAAGTAGAGCGCTTCATAAGGCACGTTTCCCTCTTCCGGCCGCATGATCTTGATGATGCGGCCATTTGAAAACACTGCCGTGCGGTCGCAGACCTGCACCATCTCCTCGTAATGATAGCCCACGTAAAGAAAGGATACGCCATGCTCGGCATAACCGCGGAGGATGTCATGCAGGCGGGCCATCTCCGCATCGCTGATGATCGCGCTCAGTTCTCGCAAAATCACCAGGCGGCTTCCGGCGACGATGGCCTTGACCAGCTCGACAACCACCCGTTGAAACGGCGAAAGGCTGTCAGCATAGGCATCCGCCCGAACACCCGCGCCAAGCTCATCGAGCACAGGCTGAAGCTGGCGAATGAGCACGCGGGGACGAATCAGCCAGGTTTTAAATCCCGGACGGAGCACGAAGATGTTGTCTGCCACCGTCATGTCGCCCACCAGGCAACTGGTGGCCTGTATCACGCCAATGCGGTTGATGTGCGGCCGGGGTGCACGCCAGCTGTTGACCAGCGTCTCCCGGTAATACACATATCCGGAGCGAAGTGGCGGATTGTCGCGCAGCAATTCAATGAGCCCCGTCAAGCCGTGCCCATTGAGCGGCAGAATGCCCACAATCTCACCGGCGAACACATTCAGATTGAAATCCTCAAGCTGTACGCCTCCCTGCGGAGCGTAGGTCACTTCGGAAATGCGCAATACCTCTTCCCTCATCCCAACGCCTCCGTATTGCGCACCTCACGGTCGCTGGTGATGATGGGCATCGTGATCTCCACTGTCGTGCCCATACCGGGCATGGAATACACATGAAGGCCGTATTCCTCGCCAAAGAGCAGCCGGATGCGGTTATCCACATTGACCAGCGCCACACCGCTATGGCTGGCGCCATCCACCTGGGCATTCAGTCCGCCCTTTCCAAGGCGCGCATTGAGCCGCTCAAGCGTCTGTTCGTCCATGCCCACCCCGTCGTCCGACACCTGAATGAGCAGCCGTTTGCCCGTCCTCTGCAAGAAAATCGTCAGGTGGCCAACGCCCACCTTGAGTTCCGTGCCGTGTATGATGCTGTTTTCCAATATCGGCTGAAGCGTCAGCTTGGGCAGCCTGCACCGGTAGAGCTCTTCCCGGTCTTCCGCGGCACACTGGATGCTCAGCACCAGCCTGTCTCCAAACCGATACCGCTGGATGTGATAATAAGTCTCACAATTCTGAAGTTCCTCTTCCACAGAGACCAGGTTCTCCACCTTGCTGATCGTGTAGCGGAAAAAGCGCGCCAGCGCCTCGGTCATATCGGCCACACTGCCGAGCCCGGCAAGCATGGCCTCGCTTCGGATGCTCTCCAGCGTATTGTACAGAAAGTGCGGATTGATCTGGTTTTGCAGCGCCAGATACTGCGCCTGGCGCTTGTTGAGCCTGAAGAGCTGTGAAGGGTCTAACAACGCCTGCACCTGATCAAGCAGCAGCGCATCGCACGGGCTCAGGGGAATCACTCCGCGTGTGCCCTCCGCGCCCGCATAGCCACGCAGAAGCTGCTCCACTGCCCGTTCCCGCCGTTTATACGGAACGATCACCATTCCCCATACACACACGAGAAACAGCATCACCAGCGACAGCAAAACGGCAGGCAACGCAATGTTTCCCCCACGGGCCACCCCCAGTGCGATCCACGCGGCAAAGACCGCCACCAAGCAAAAGCACAGCGCCAGTGTCAGCCCCATCATCCGCTCAAAGAGAAAACGCCTTCTATCCTCTGCCTTCACCCTGCTGCACCCCCTCTTCCCGCTTCGTGACGATCGGCACGCCCTCTTCGTTCGCATTCGTGCCGCCATCCATTTGCGTTTGACACCGCCATCTGCCAAAAAGGCAGATAAGCTGTGCAAAGGATCAGCCGTACAATTTGCGGTACTGGGCAGGGCTGAGATTCGTCTCCTTTTTAAACATCTGAGTGAAATGCTTGATGTCGTTGTACCCGACCCGTGCACAGATTTCCGCTACAGGCAGATTCGTCTGCTGCAACAGTTCCTTGGCATGGCTGATGCGCACACGCGTCAGGTACTTGACAAAGCCCTCGCCCGTCTCCTTTTTAAACAGCGCGCTGAAATAGCTCACGCTGAACCCCGTCGCCTCGCACACCTGTTCCAGCGTGATGGGCTCGTGATAATGCTGCTGCACATACTGGCGAGCCACGCGGATAGGGCGTGTCGCGCCACTGCGCTGGCGCTCCAGAATCTGCTGGATCTGCGTCTCAAGCAGCGCCTGCAAAGCGCCATACAGCTGCTCTGCGCAGCTGAGCCGCTCACACTGCGCAGCAAATGCCTCCGCCTGCTGCTCCCCATCCTTGACATCGGCACGCTGCAAGAACAATCCGCCGGCATCCAGCACAAGCTGCATGATCTCGCTGCCGCGCACATGCGGAGTACGCGCAACGGCCTCACAAATGCCTGAAACGGCTTCCAAAGCCGCCTGGGCATTGAGTTCCTCCACACTCATCTGTGCCAGGGCGCGGCAGGCCCCCAGCGCGCCTTCCCGGTCAATTCCTGAGGGCGGAGGCAGGCCTTCCAGCAGTTTGCCCGTTCCCTCTGTCAACCGCTCCAGCACGGTCAGCCTGACTTCTCCACACGCACGCACAAGGTCTTCTGCCCGCATGACAACCGGGCTCACCGCCATAGAAAAAGCCACATTGCCAAACAGCGCGCACTGCGCGCTCATCTGGTTCAGGCAGGATCTCAGCCGCTTTCTGACCGCCTTTTGCTGCTCCGGCACATAGCACAAAAGCGCCCCGGTTTCGCTGCCGGACTGTGCAAAAAGCATCTGTGTGCAAAGCGGCCCAAGCTCCGCCTGAAACGCCTTTTCCGCCTTTTCCTCGATGATCGACAGCGACGCCTCAGAAAAGCGCTGCGCATCGTAATCCATCTTCAGCAGCGCAATCTGCACATATTCTCCCTGCGGAACCCGGAAGCGGTATTCATCCCAGAGCTTTTCAGCCGTAGGCCGCTCAAGCCGCCGGGCGAGCAGATCCTGCATGAGCCTTCCTTGCAGCTGCTGCTTGTCCTCCCGGCTGCTCCGGCGCAGATCCTCCACCTCGCTGCCGAGCTTGCGGCGGCTTCTGCACCGGTCGGCAAGCTTGCGCATCGTCTGCATCAGTTCCGTTTTGTCGATGGGCTTGAGCAGATAGTCGCCCACACCGTGCCGGATGGCGCTTTGCGCATACTCAAAATGCGCATATCCGCTGATGATGACGATTTCAAGCTGCGGCTGTTCCTGCTTGGCGCGCTCAATCAATTCCAGCCCATGGCACCCTGGCATCCGGATATCGGTGATCAGGATGTCCGGGTGGCAGGTTCTGACCAGCTCCAATGCCTCCAACCCGTTTGACGCTGTGCCCGCCAGTTCCATGTTGAGCGCCTGCCAGTCGATGAGCATGTGGATCAGGCGGCAGACCCGCTCCTCATCATCGGCAATGATCACTTTCAGCATGAACACTCCTCCTCCGGCGCTTGCGTCACGCCCTGTGCATATTTTACCATAGCGCAATGCCCTGTGCAACAGATGAGGGGCGCCAGCCTGTGCCGGCGCCCCTGTCACGATTCACGCGTTCGTCTTACTTGGTCAGAACGGAAACGCCGGTATCGGTCACGGCGCCGCCCAGGTCTTCTCCGCCGAGCGCAGCCACAGCCGCCTTGACGCCTTCGTAACCCATGACGTCAGGATTCTGCGCCATAGTCGCCAGCAGATAGCCATCCTCGATCAGGCCCAGGATCGCGTCGGACTTGTCAAAGCCCACGCCCACGATCGTGTCGCTGCCAGACGCCTTGATGGCGTTGCCAGCGCCAGTGGTGGAACCTTCGTTGCAGCCGAAGATGCCCACAACGCCCTGGGTGATGTAGTTCTCCGCGATGGACTGGCTCTTCGCCGCATCGCCTTCGCCATACTGGGTCTCCATGATGGTGAAGTCGGTGCCTTCAAACGCCGAGCGGAAGCCTTCCTCACGCATGACGCAGGAATCGGTCGCCGCATTCACGTTGATGATGCCGATGTTGCCGGAGGTGACGCCGCGCGCCTCAAGCTCCGCGATCATCGTCTCGCCAGCGGTCTTGCCGGCAGCGCGGTTGTCGGTGGAGAAGGTTGCCTCTGCCTCGACGTTGGCCGGAGAGTCGACGTAGACGATCTTCACGCCCTGCGCCACGGCCTCGTTGAGCGCGGAGGAGATGGCATCGGGGCCATTGGCGGCCACGATGATCGCCTGATAGCCACCGGCGACCGCGTTGTTGACCTGCTCAATCTGCTGAGCGTCGTCCTTGGTGTTAGGTGCCATGAAGGTGACGGTCACACCGAGTTCTTCAGCAGCCTTCTGGGCGCCCTCGTTGAGCGTAACCCAGTGCTGGTCGATGGAGTCCATGGTGATCAGGGCGATCTTCTCGCCCGCGGCCAGCGCGGCGGTGCATCCGAGCACCAAAATGGCCAGGCAGCACAGCAGGGAAACCAGTTTCTTGTTCATGTGTCATTGCCTCCTTGAACAAATTTCTATGTACCGCGGACTTGCTTCCACGGTCATATTCGCATTACTTGCCCGCGTTCTTCTTGGCGGGAACCTTGTGTCCGCCCAGCCCGCGGCGGAAGATGATATCCATCAGCACAGCGCCCACGACGATGATGCCTATGACGATGCGCTGAATGCCCACCGGCGCGCCCGCCATGCTCAGGCCGTTTTCAAGCGTCTGCCAAACCGCAGCGCCGGCAAACGTGCCCAGCAGCAGGCCGGTACCGCCCAGCGGCGACACGCCGCCGATGACGCCCGCAGCCACGCCGTACATCTCGTAGACATTACCTGCCTCCATGTTGCCCATGCCGGCCTGCGCACAGAGGATGAGGCCAACCACAAACGCGCAGAACGCGCTGATCATGTACGCCTTGGTGACTGTGGTCACGACGCTGACGCCGGAGAGCTTGGCGGCATCGGTGTTGGAGCCAATGGCATAGATGTGACGGCCTGTGCGCGTCTTAGAGAGCAGGAAAAAGAAGACGATGAAGATGATCAGGGCGATCCAGAACGTGTTGTACACGCCTGCGGTGCTGCCGTAGTAGAAGAAATCCTGGAAAGCATCCGCCGCTTCCTTGCCGATGCCGGAGGAAATGGCGTTGGTGTTGCGGTTGCCGTTAACCATGTAGGCCACACCGCGGCCAACGAACATGGTGCCCATGGTGGCGATGAAGGGCGGCAGGCGGAATTTGCCCACCAGCAGGCCGTTGACCAGACCGACAGCCAGGCAGCACACCAGCGCGACCATGATGGCGATGAACACGCTCACCCCGGAGCTCATGAGCGTTGCAGAGATCATGGCGCTCATGGCCACCACAGAGCCAATAGACAGGTCAATGTTGCCTGTGATGAGCAGGTAGCTCTGACCCACGCCAATGAGCAGGTATTTGCTCATGGAGCGCAGCAGGTTCAGCACGTTGCGCACGGAAAAGACCTGCGGCTGAATGAGGCCGAATGCCACATAGATGACGATCAGACCGACGAACGCGGTGAGCGCCGCGCCCATGCCGCGCACCGCCATGATCTGCTTGAATTTGCTCTTCTTGTTCATGCGTTTGCTCCCCCTTTGTCTTCTGCGGCAAATTTGTTTTCAAACCTGGTGGCCAGCGTCAGGATCTCGCTTTGCGTCGTCTGCGAGGCCATCACCTCACCGGTGATGCGCCCGTCGCACATCACGATGATGCGGTCGGCAATGCCCATGACCTCCGGCATCTCCGAGGAGACGAACATGACGGCGATTCCCTGTTGCTTGAGCTGGTTCATCAGGTGATAGATCTCAACCTTTGCCGCAACGTCAATGCCGCGGGTGGGCTCGTCGAACATCACCACCCGGGAATCGCGCGCCAGCCACTTGCTCACGACGACCTTTTGCTGATTGCCGCCGGAGAGGTTGCCCGCGTCCACGTCTACATTGGGGGTCTTGATCTTGAGGTTTTGCACGGCGCGCTCGCACATCTTCTCTTCCTTGCTGCTGCTGACCACACCCAGTTTGTTGCAGATCAGATCGAGATTGGGCAGCGCAATATTGTGCCGGATCGACAGCTTGGTGCAAAGCCCATCCTTCTTGCGGTCCTCCGGGGCGAGCACAATGCCCGCTTGTATGGCATCCTGCGGGCCACGAATCTGCACCGGATGGCCATCGAGTAAAATCTCGCCGCTTTCTTTAGGGTCCACGCCGAAGATTGCACGCGTGGTTTCGGTGCGTCCGGCACCCATCAGCCCGGCAAACCCAACGATTTCGCCCTCATAGAGCTCAAAGCTCACATCCCGAACCATGCGTCCCGCGTTCAGGTGGCGGACTTCAAAGACCTTTTTCCCCTTCTCGCACTGCACCCGCGGGAATTTTTCCTTGATCTCGCGACCGACCATGTGCGCGATGATCTGATCGAGCGTCGTGTCGGCAAACCGCATCGACGTGATATACTGCCCGTCGCGCATGATGGTCACGCGGTCGACGATGTGCTGCAACTCCTCCAGCCGGTGGGAGATGTAAACGATGCCGCACCCGTCTTCTTTGAGCTTGTGAATGATCCGGAACAGGTCATCGATTTCGCACGAAGTGAGCGCCGATGTCGGCTCATCCATAATCAGCACCCGCGCGTGCGTGGAAAGCGCCTTGGCGATTTCCACCATCTGCTGCTTGGACACCGGCAGATCCCCTACGACCTGACGCGGGTCAATGTCGATCTTGAGTTCATTGAGCACGCTGGCGGCTTCTTTTTCCATTTCCGCATCGGAAAGCACAAAGCCTTGCCGCTTTTCCCTGCCCAGAAACATGTTTTCGGCCACCGTCAGATGGCGGCACATGTTCAGCTCCTGATGGATGATCGCCACGCCGATCTCCTGCGCCTGCTTGGGCGTCAGATTGCCATACGGCTTGCCAAAGATCTCCATTGTGCCCGAGTCGCGGGTGTATACGCCGCTGAGTATTTTCATCAGCGTGGATTTGCCCGCACCATTCTCTCCAAGCAGTGCCATGACTTCCCCTGCGCGCAGCTCAAACTGCACATTGTCAAGCGCCTTCACGCCGGGAAAGCTCTTTGTAATGCCCTGCATGGAAACGATGATCTCATTCATCCGCCTTTCACCCATCTTTCCATCGTCTTAACCGAAATCGCTTTGTTGTATTTATTATAGTTTTCCAATTCCTCCGTCTCAAGGGATTTTCTTTCGATTTTAAGGGGGTTTTTTATCCAGTTTTCACAATGCAATGTGAATCCGTGCAAAGAT
>DVJV01000038.1 GCA_018716525.1 Candidatus Ventricola gallistercoris | reverse complement strand
CGCTGACGGCGGCGATCACGATGGTGCTCAGCACGATGGGCGACGCGCAGGCGATGCGCTACGACGACATCGACAAGGCGCCGGAAGAGAAGGCGCGCGGCATCACGATCAACACGGCGCACGTGGAATATGAAACGGAGCACAGGCACTATGCGCACGTGGACTGCCCGGGTCACGCGGACTACGTAAAGAACATGATCACCGGCGCCGCTCAGATGGATGGCGCGATTCTGGTGGTTTCCGCGCCGGACGGCCCGATGCCGCAGACGCGTGAGCACATCCTGCTGGCCCGTCAGGTTGGCGTGCACTACATCGTGGTGTTCCTCAACAAGACGGACATGATGGACGACGAGGAGCTGCTGGAGCTGGTGGAGATGGAGATCCGCGAGCTGCTGAGCAGCTATCAGTTCCCGGGCGACGACATTCCGATCATCCGCGGCTCTGCGCTCAAGGCGCTGGAGTACGTGCAGAATGGCGGAACGGATCCGAAGAATGCGCCGGAGTGCCAGTGCATCTTCGAGCTGATGGACGCTGTGGACAACTACATTCCGTCTCCGGAGCGCGACACGGACAAGCCGTTCCTGATGCCGGTTGAGGACGTGTTCTCGATCACGGGCCGCGGCACCGTTGCGACGGGCCGTGTGGAGCGTGGCGTGGTGAAGGTGTCCGACGCGGTGGAGATCGTGGGTCTGCAGGAGAAGCCGCGCAGCACGGTCGTCACGGGCGTTGAGATGTTCCGCAAGCTGCTGGATCAGGCGGAGGCCGGCGACAACATCGGCGTGCTGCTGCGTGGTATCCAGCGCAACGAGATCGAGCGCGGTCAGGTTCTGGCGAAGCCGGGCACGATCAATCCGCACACGCATTACATGGGCCAGGTGTACGTGCTGACGAAGGAAGAGGGCGGCCGTCATACGCCGTTCTTCAATGGCTATCGTCCGCAGTTCTACTTCCGCACGACGGACGTGACGGGCAACATCAAGCTGCCTGAGGGCGTCGAGATGGTGATGCCGGGCGACAACGTGGACATGGAGTGCACGCTGATCACCCCGATCGCTATGGACGAGAAGCTGCGCTTCGCTATCCGCGAGGGTGGCCGCACGGTTGGCTCCGGCGTCGTGACGAAGATCATTGAGTGATCTGAGGCTTTACGCTCAGGAAAAGCAAAGGGGGTTCCGCAAGGGGCCCTCTTTTTTGTGTGCAGGCCGCTTTTCGCTCTGTAAAGCCGGCATGAGGGGGGGAGCGTGCGTTCCGGGTGCGCATAAGAAGCCGTGCACCGCGCCTCAGGGCGAAGAGCGACTGCGCTGCCAAACGCCACCGGGCGTTTAATTTGATTCATTTTTGCGGGGATCTTCGTGCAAAGGATGGTTGTTTCTGCCGGTTGTTTCTGCCGCCCCGTGGTGCTTGACAGTTGTTTCAAGTCCGCTGTATAATATCTCTATTCTGCTTGCGGTTGCAAAGGATATGGCGTTGACAATCTGCCTGCCTTTGCGTGCCGCGTTCAAAGGTCGAAAACAATCCATACACAAATCGAGGTGTTTTTCATGCAGGAGCTTCTGTGTGAACTCGTATCCATCCCCGGCACGTGCGGCTTTGAGCACGAGGTTGCCCGCTATCTGTACAACCGGCTCAAGGATCAGGCGGATGCCATCCATGTGGACGGCTTGGGCAACGTCATTGTCAGGCGCGATGGCGGCCATCCCGGCCCGACGCTCATGCTCTCCGCCCATGCGGATGAAGTGGGCTTCATCGTCAAGAAGATCGAGAAAAACGGCCTGCTCCGCTTTGAAAAGGTCGGCGGCCATGACGACCGCACCATCCTCAACGAGCATGTGATCGTCAGGACCCAGGATGGCGTGCTGCGTGAGGGCGTCATCGGCTGTATCTCCTGTCACATGCTGCGCTTTGACAACCCGCAGCTCGTGCGCAAGCACAGCGAGATGTACATCGACGTGGGCGCGAAGGATGCCGAGGGCGTGCGCCGCTTGGGCATTCAGGTGGCCGATCCCATCACCTGGGCGACGCCGTACCGCCCCTTTGGCGAGAACCGGGCCATGGGCCACGGGTTTGACGACCGCGCCGGCTGCGCGGTGCTGTGCAAGTGCCTGGAGTCGCTGGACTTTTCGCAGGTGCACGGCACGGTGTACGGGGTGTTCTCTGTGCAGGAGGAGCTGGGCCTGCGCGGCGCGCGCGTGGCGTCCCAGCAGATCGCGGCGGATGTGGCGCTGGCCATTGATACCACCGCGGTCAGCGATACGTTTGAGCAGATGATGGATGGCACGCTGGCGCTTGGCGCGGGCGTGGGCATCAAGGCCATGGATCACAGCCTGCTTGCCAGCGTCGCGGTGCGCCGCAAGCTGACCGCCCTGGCCAAGGCGCACAACATTCCGCACCAGATCGAGGTCTTCTGCGGCATCGGCACCGACGCGGGCGAGATGCACAAGGAAAAAGCCGGCGTGCCCACCTGCACGCTGTCCATCCCTTCGCGCTATGCGCATTGCCCGTATGAGGTGATCGACCTTAGCGACCTGCAGGCGACATATGATCTGCTTGCGCAGTTCATCCTCTCCATGCGCAGCAAGGAAGAATTTGCCTTCCTCGGCTGAGCGCGTGACCTGTGAGCGTTGCCGGCCCTGTGCCGGTATCCATATACGCTACCCAAATAGAGCCAATGATAAGGGGGAAAACAAGATGAAAAAGCTCTTAGCTGCTCTGGTTCTTGCGCTGTGTGCCATGCTGATGGTCAGTGCAGCCTTCGCTGCGGGCGATACGCTGGTGGTCGGAAGCCCCACGGATGCCGTCTCGCTCGATCCGCACCGCACCAATGATGCTGCGTCTGCGCTGCCCATGTTCCAGATCTATGACACGCTGGTCAAGCTCAGCCCGGAGATGACCATCGAGCCCAGCCTGGCCACCGAGTGGACGCAGGTGGACGACTACACCCTGGAGTTCAAGCTGCGCCAGGGCGTCAAGTTCCACAATGGCGAAGAGCTCAAGGCGTCCGACGTGAAGTTCACGTTTGACCGCCACATCAACCCCGAGACGGCCGCGCCTGCCGCGTTCATGCTCAGCACGGTGTCCGAGGTGAAGGTCATCGACGACTACACGGTGCAGTTCATCACCAGTGAAAAGTGCGCTTCGCTGCTGTACAACCTCACGCACGTGGACATGGGCATTCTCAACGAGAAGGCCGTGACCGACGCGGGCGATGAGTACGCCAACAACCCCGTGGGCACCGGCGCCTACAAGTTCGTCTCCTGGAAGAAGAACCAGGAGATCTGCCTGACCGCCAACGAGGATTACTTCGGTGAGAAGGCCAAGATCCCGAACATCACCATCCGCATCATCCCGGAGGGCGCCACGATGATCGCCGAGCTGCAGACCGGCGGCGTCGATATTGCGCTGAACGTCGGCTCTCAGTACGTGCCCATGTTCGCGCCGGGCACCGGCATGAAGCTGGAGCAGTTCAACACGTTCACCGTCAAGTATCTGGCCTTTGATGAGCGCGTTGCGCCATTTGACAATCCTCTTGTGCGTCAGGCGATCAACTATGCCACCAACAAGGAGGCCATCGTCAAGGTCGCTTACGCTGACTGCGCTGAGCCGCTCTCCGGCCCGCTGCCGCAGAACATCAACGGCTACAACCCCGATCTGACGCCCTATCCCTACGATGTGGAGAAGGCCCGTGAGCTGCTCGCGGAGGCCGGCTATCCCGACGGCTTCACCTCTACGCTCTACATCTCCGACAAGGAGATTGACACCAAGCTCGCCACCGTGCTCCAGGCCCAGCTCAAGGATGTGGGCATCACCGTGGACATCCAGGTGATCGAGTGGGGCACGTTCCTGCAGAAGACCGCCGAGGGCCTGCCCATGTTCCTGCTGGGCTGGACGACCGTGACCGCTGACGCGGACAACGGCCTGTACGCCAACTTCCACTCCTCTGCCTGGGGCTCCCAGGGCAACCGCTGCTTCTACAAGAACGAGGAAGTCGACCGTCTGCTGGATGAGGGCCGCGCCGAGTTTGACCAGGAAGCGCGCACCAAGCTCTACCAGGAGGCCAGCCAGATCATCTACGACGACGCTGCGTGGGACTTCCTCGCCGCCGAGCTGTATAACCTCGGCCTGAGAGACAATGTGCAGGGCTTCGTTCCGATGTCCACCACGTTCTTTGATCTGTCCACCGTCTACTTCGAGTAACGCTTACCGGCTCTTTCCGGCATATGCCGGTCTTTGGCAGGGCGCAGACGTTTCCCGTCATGTGGAGGGTCTGCGCCCTTCCTGTTATACCGGTTGCGTTTTCCCCTGTACATTTGCCTGTTTCCCGCGCCGCCCGGCCGGGTGAACGGGACGCAATGCATATTGAAACGGAAGGTTTGAACTGCCATGGCCAAATTTATCGGGAAGCGTGTGCTGATGCTGATTCCGGTGCTGATCGGCGTCTCGCTCATCGTCTTCGTACTCATGCAGCTCTCTCCGGGCGATCCTGCGCAGATCATCCTCGGCGCGCAGGCCGCGCCTGAGGACATTGCCAACCTGCGCCAGGAGATGGGGCTCAACGACCCGCTGATCGTCCAGTTCCTGCGGTTCCTGGTGGGTATCTTCACACTGGACTTCGGCACATCCTATAAGGACAACATGCCCGTGCTCGACAAGCTGCTGGAAGCCCTGCCGTATACCGCCCAGCTCACGTTTGCCGCGGTCTTTGTGGCGCTGCTCATCGGCATTCCGGTGGGCATTATCTCCGCGACGAAGCAGTACTCCATATTCGACCGCATCTCCACCGTTTGCGCGCTGATCGGCTTTTCCACGCCGAACTTCTGGCTGAGCATTATGCTCATCCTCGTGTTTTCGGTGAACCTGCGCTGGCTGCCTGTCTCCGGCGCCGGCGGCATTGAGTACCTCGTGCTGCCCGCCATCGCCCTGGGCACGCAGTCGGCCGCCGTGTTCACCCGCATGACGCGCTCGAGTATGCTTGAGGTGCTCCATCAGGATTACATCCGCACCGCGCGCGCCAAGGGCCTGAGCAACCGCGTCGTCATCCTCAAGCACGCGCTCAAGAACGCGCTGATTCCCGTGATCACCGTTGTCGGTCTTCAGATCGGCCTGCTCTTTGGCGGCGCCATCCTCACCGAGACGGTGTTTGCCTGGCCCGGCGTCGGACGGCTGATGATCGACTCCATCCGCGCCAAGGATACCCCCGTCGTGCAGGGCGGCGTCATCTTCACCGCGTCGATCTTCGTGTTCATCAACCTGCTGGTCGATATCCTCTATGCGTATGTCGATCCGCGCGTCAAGGCGCAGTATAAGTCGTAAGGAGGAGGACCGGTATGACTCATGCAACTTCCGTGCAGCATCCCAAGGCCAAAAACCTCTTTGCGGATGCCTGGCACGGCCTGATCAAGAATAAGATGGCCGTCGTGGGCGCCTGCGTGCTGCTCTTTTTCATCTTTGTGGCGATCTTCGCCGATTTCATCGCGCCCTATCCCGCCGATGCCCAGAACTGGGATCACATCATGGAGCCGCCCAGCAGCCAGTTTTTGCTTGGCACAGACAGCTACGGCCGCTGTGTGTTCTCCCGCATTGTGTACGGCTCCCGCATTTCGCTGCTCGTCGGTTTTGTTGCTGTGGCGTTTTCCGCCATTGGCGGCGGCATCATCGGCGCATGCGCTGGTTATTTCCGCGGGCGTCTTGACAACGTCCTTATGCGTCTGATGGATGTGCTGCTGGCCATCCCCAGCATTCTGCTGGCCATCGCCATCGTCAATATCCTCGGGCCCAGCCTGCTCAACGTCATGATCGCCGTCGGCCTGTCTACCATGCCCTCGTTTGCGCGCATCGTGCGCGCGGCGGTGCTCTCCATCCGCGACAGCGAGTTCATCGAGGCCGCCGTCGCCATTGGCGACAGCACCCCCGCCATCATCCTGCACAACATCCTGCCCAACTGCATGGCGCCCATCATCGTTCAGGCGACGCTTGGCGTGGCTTCGGCCATTCTCTCTGCGGCGGGCCTCAGCTTCCTGGGCCTGGGTTTGCAGCCGCCTTCCCCGGAGTGGGGCGCCATGCTCAGCGAGGGCCGCGCCTACATCTACAACGCTCCGTGGCTGACCATTTGCCCCGGCGTGTCAATCGTGCTGATCGTGCTGTCGCTCAACCTCTTTGGCGACGGCCTGCGCGACGCCCTGGACCCCAAGCTCAAGCAGTAATATGCTGAGGAGAGATACCGATATGGAAGAGAACAAGACCAATCCCCTCCTGCAGATCCGCGATCTGCATGTGCACTACATGAGCGAGGGACGCGAGATCTGCGCCGTAAACGGCGTGTCGCTGGACATCAACCCCGGTGAAACCATCGGCCTGGTCGGCGAGACGGGCGCGGGCAAGACGACCATGGCGCTCTCCATCATGAAGCTGATCCAGCAGCCTGCGGGCCGCTATGCCGGCGGCGAAATCCTCTTCGGCGGGGAAGACCTGCTGCGCGCCAGCGAAAACGCCATGCATCACATCCGCGGCAACCAGATCGCTATGATCTTTCAGGACCCGATGACCTCGCTCAACCCCGTTTACACCGTGGGCGATCAGATCGCCGAGGTCATTTCCCTGCACCAGCACATGAAATCCAAGCAGGCGCTCGCACGCGCCGGCGAGGTGCTGGAGATGGTCGGCATTCCCCGCGAGCGTGCCGACGAATACCCGCACCAGTTCTCCGGCGGCATGAAGCAGCGCGTGTGCATCGCCATGGCGCTGGCAGCCAACCCCCAGCTGCTCATTGCCGATGAGCCCACCACCGCGCTGGATGTGACCATCCAGGCGCAGGTGCTCGACCTGATGGGCAAGCTCAAGCGTGAACTCAACACCGCCATGATTCTCATCACGCACGACCTGGGCATCGTCTCGGAGGTGTGCGACAAGGTGGCGATCATGTACGCGGGCCGGATCATTGAGTTCGGCACGCTCGAGGAGATCTACCTGCACCCGACGCACCCCTACACGCTGGGGCTGTTTAATTCCATCCCCAAGCCGGATCAGAAGATCCGCCGCCTCACGCCCATCAAGGGCCTGATGCCCGATCCGGCCGACCTGCCCAAGGGCTGTGCGTTTGCCCCGCGCTGCAACTACGCCTGCGAGCAGTGCCAAAACGCCTGCCCGCAGACGGAGAACATCGGCGGAACGCACACGGTGGCGTGCCTGCGCTGGCGTGAACTGGCCCAAAAGCAGTGAGAGGAGGAACAGCCATGCAGGAGAAAATGCTTGAGGTGCAGGACCTCAAAATGTACTTTCCGTCCGGTTCGCAGGTGGTCAAGGCGGTCGACGGCGTCAGCTTTGACGTGTACAAGGGCGAGACGCTCGGCCTGGTCGGCGAATCCGGCTGCGGCAAATCGACCACCGGCCGCCTGACGATCCGCCTGCTGCAATCCACGGCGGGCCGCATCCTCTACGGCGGGCAGGATATCTCGGCGCTGCGCGGCAACGCGCTGCGCGATTTGCGCTGCAAGATGCAGATCATCTTCCAGGACCCGTTTTCCTCCCTGGACCCGCGCAAGACGATTGGCGACACCATTGGCCGCCCGTTGGTGGTGCACAACCTCGTGCCGCGTGCCGAGCGTTTTGACCGCGTGCTCGAATTGATGGAGCGCGTGGGCCTTGATCCCAACTGGGTCAACAAATACCCCCACGAGCTCGACGGCGGCCGCCGCCAGCGCGTGGGCATTGCGCGGGCGCTGGCCGTCAATCCCGAGTACATCGTCTGTGATGAGCCGGTTTCGGCGCTGGATGTCTCCATCCAAGCGCAGGTGCTCAACCTGTTGCAGGATCTGCAGGAGGAGCTGGGGCTCACGTATCTGTTCATCTCGCACGACCTGAGCGTGGTCAAGCACCTGTCTAACCGCATCGCCGTCATGTATCTGGGCAAGATTGTGGAGCTGTGCGATGCTGACGGGCTGTTTGACAACCCGGTGCATCCCTACACGAAGGCGCTGCTTTCGGCCATTCCGATTCCCACAATCGGCGAAAAGCCCAAGCGCATCTTGCTGCACGGCGACGTGCCCAGCCCCAAGAACCCGCCTTCCGGCTGCCGTTTCCACACGCGCTGCCCTTACGCCACCGAGCGCTGCCGCACGGAAGAGCCATGCCTGCGCGAGGTGGAGAGCGGCCATACGGTTGCCTGCCACCTGGCGGAGTGATTCCCGTTTTTATCGCCAGGAGGGCGCGCTGTGCGCCCTCCGGGTCGTTGTGTGTATGCGCCCCTTCCGGCGTCTTGCGTGAAAGCCTTCCGGGCTGATGCAATGCGCAGCGGCTTTGGAAGGGAGAACCCGCCCAAGGAGTTTGCCATGTATACCTTGCTTCTGGCGATCATCTACCTGATCTTCATCAGCCTCGGCCTGCCCGATTCCCTGCTGGGCTCGGCCTGGCCCACCATGCGCCTGGCGTTTGGCCAGCCGCTGTCCTCCGCCGGGCTGATCTCCATGATCATCGCCGGGGGAACGATCTGCTCCAGCCTGCTTTCCGAGCGGCTGATCCGCCGTTTCTCCACGCGCGGCGTCACCGTCATCAGCGTGCTGATGACGGCGGTCGCCCTGCTGGGCTTCTCCGGCTCGACCCGGTTTTTCATGCTCTGCCTGTGGGCCATTCCCTATGGGCTGGGGGCAGGCTGCATCGACTCGGCCATCAACAACTACGTGGCGCTGCACTATGAATCCCGCCACATGAGCTGGCTGCACTGCTTCTGGGGTGTGGGCACGGTCATCAGCCCATACATCATGAGTCATGCCATCGCGCAGGGAAGCTGGCAGAGCGGCTACCGCACGGTGGGCTTTATCCAGCTGGGCATTGCCGCGCTGCTGGTGCTGACGCTGCCCGTGTGGCGCATCCACGCCGGGCACGAGGCGGCGGAGGAGCAGCCCAAGGCGCTGGGCGTGCGGGGTGCGCTGCGCATAAAGGGTGCGCCGACGCTGTTTGCAGGGTTCTTTGCCTATTGCGCGGCCGAGGCGACCGCTATGCTCTGGGCCAGCAGCTATCTGGCGGGCGTCAGGGGCTTTTCGCAGGAGCGGGCGGCCGCGTTTGGCTCGCTGTTCTTCATCGGGATCACCGCGGGGCGGTTTGCCGCGGGGTTTGTGACCGATAAACTCGGCGACAGGCGCATGATTCGCCTGGGCGCATCTGTGGCGGCGGTGGGCATCCTGGCCATTGCGCTGCCGGTACAGGACGACGTGCTCGCGCTCGCGGGTTTGGTGATCTTTGGCGCGGGGTGCGCGCCGGTCTATCCCAGCATCATTCATTCGACACCGGTCAACTTCGGGGCGTCCAATTCCCAGGCGATCATCGGCGTGCAGATGGCCAGCGCGTACGTGGGCTCCACATTCATGCCGCCGCTCTTTGGGGTCATCGCCAACCGTGCAGGGCTTGTGTGGATGCCGCTCTACCTGGCGCTCTTCATGGCGCTGATGGCGCTCATGGTGGAGGCGACAAACAGGGCGGTATCCGGCGCTTCGGCGCGCGAAGCGAAATAAAATGGCGAAGCAGACGGACTTTCTGGCACATAAAAGAGGGCATTGCAGACGCAATGCCCTTTTTAATATGGTTTTATCGCGCGAGGCGAAAAGCGCGGACGCATCATGGGAGCGCGGGGCAGGGCAGGTGCATGTACTGCACGTCGAATGCCGCGGCGCTGATGGGCTTGCTGTAAAGGTAGCCCTGCGCGTAGTCGCAGCCCAGCGAGCGCATCCAGTCGGCATTTTCGCGCGTCTCCACGCCCTCTACCACGGTGGAGATGCTCAGCCGCTGGGCGAGCTGCACGATGTGCTCCAGAATGACGCGCCGCCGCGTGCCTGCGCCATAGGCAGACTTGAGCAGGAAGCCCTGATCGAGCTTGAGTTCGTCGATGTTCAGCTGGTAAAGCGTGTTCAGGGAGGAGTAGCCGCTGCCAAAGTCATCCATGGAGACGCGGAAGCCCAGCTCATGGAGCTGGCGGATCTTGGCGTTGAGATCGACCATGTTGTCGGCAGCGAGTCCTTCTAGGATCTCCAGGGTGATCAGCCCCGCGGGGACGCGGTAGCGCTCTACCAGAGCTTGGAGATTGCTGATGTAGTCGCTCTCGTAAAACAGCAACTTGGACTGGTTGACGGATAAGGGCACTGGCGTGATACCGGCATCAAGCCAGGCGCGCAGCTGGCGGCAGACGGCCTCGACCATGTACATATCCAGGCGGGCGCAAAAGCCGTTGGATTCAAACACGGGAATGAAATCCCCCGGGGAGAACAGGGTGCCGGAGGCATCCTGCCAGCGGACGAGCGCCTCCGCACCGGCCAGCCCGTCGTCGCTCAGGCGCATTTTGGGCTGGAGGAAGAGGCGGAATTCGCCATTTTGCAGGGCGGACTGCATGTGGCTCTCGATGCGGTTTTTGAAGCGCTCCTTCTGGTGGAGCTTCTCATCGTAGAAGGCCACATCGCTGTGGTAGGTGTGCTTGATGCTCTGCAGGGCGAGCAGCGCCTGCATCATGTTGCCGTTGATGGCGACGCCGCAGTAGAGCGAGATCTCGTAGTGGTTTTGGCGGCTGAGCGCAGCCTGGCCGACCTTGTGCACGATGTCGTCGAGCCGCTGGCGGATGGAAACCTCCTGAATGTCGCGGATGAGCAGGTAAAACAGATCGGCGGCATCGCGGCAGAAGAACTCGCCTTCGCGCATCTGCGCCTTGATGATCTGCATCACATAGCAAAGCAGCTGGTCGCCCTGCTCCTGCCCGAAGAGCTCGTTGATGAACTTGAAGCGCCGGATGTTGACGGCCACAATGCTGTAAGGCAGCCGCCGGGGGAGAAACTCGTCGATGCGCTGGGTGAAGCGCAGCATGTTTTCCGCGCCGGTGAGGGAATCGAAGTAGGCCACGTGCAGAAGCTGCTTGCTGTTGCGGCGCAGGGTTTTGTAGCCGTAAAACAACAGGAAGCTGGAGAGCGTCAGCATGATGGCAAAGGCCGCGCCGACGACCAGCAGCAGCGGGTAAAGGGCGCCGCTGGCATCGGCAAGCCGGTTGACGCAAAACAGATACCATCCGTTGATGCCCATGGGCTCCAGATAGAACAGGCACTCCTTGTCCTCATAGCGGAAGGTGGAGAAGAGGCCTTGCTGGCTTTGCATGGCGGCTCGGACGCTCTGCTTTTGATCCTCGGCGATATAGGGGCCGTCGAATATGCTGGTCATGTCGGGATCGCTCACAATGCTGTGCTTGGAGCGAACGAGAAATTTGCCGTTGTCGCTGAGCATGTGGATGTAGCCGTTGCCGTTGAGCACGGTGTTTCCGCCGAGAATCTCTTCAAAGATTTCCAGGTGGTCGCTGGCGCACAGCGCACCGGCGATCTGGTCGTTTTGCAGCACGGGCACGGCATAGTTGTACACCAGATCGCCGGAGATCTGGCTTTCAAACATCAGCGACACGGCGTCCTGCCCGGAAAGGGCGCGATTTACCGCCTCCTGCACATATGGATGGCTGGAAGCGAGCGGATAGTCGGGCGATGTGCCGTACTCCAGGGTCTCGATCATGCCGCTGCCATCGGGGAAAAAGAGCGCCATGCTCACGAAGTTGTTTGTAGCGTTGGTCTGGTACAGACCCTCGACCAGATCCTGCCGGGAGAGGCTGTCGCTGAAGGAGAGAAAGGTGGACAGCGAGTGCAGCAGCTGAAAATCATTGTCGATTTGCTTGAGGATGCGGCTTTTGTATTCGCGGGCTTCCACCTGCATCTGCTCGCGGGTGTATGTGCGAAGCGAGGCAAACAGGTAGTATACGATACCGCCGGTGAACAGAAACAGCGCTATGCTGATGAGTGCCACGATGACGGTGAGCCGGGTCAGGAGCTTGCGGGTCTTTTTTTCATCCATGTCATCACATCCTCACGCTGGGGAAAAAGCCGGCAGGGCAAAGCGCCCGCATAAGCTTAAATGCATTCAAAGTAAGCATATCATACCATAAAAACGGGGGCGCTTCAATGGAATGGCGCCAATTCGCTTAAGGCAGCTAAAGCGGCCCCCCTCCTGGAGGGGGCACGCCGCAGGCTTTTGGCACGAAAAAGCGGAGGCGCCCTTCCAATGGAAAAGGCGCCTCCGCTCAGCGTGTCGAAAAAGTCCGCCTACGGCGTCCTTTTTCGAGATTTACGCCGTTTCCCTCTCGCCCCCATGGGGCTCCCGGGCGGGAAACGGCGCAAGGAAACCTTGCACAGCAAGGTCTCCGAATCCGCCGCACATGTCGCCGGATTCGGATTGCATTTGGAGGGCTTTGGCCCTCCAAACCTCCCGAAAGGGTTTTTTGACAGTCTGAGCGGAGGCGCCCTTCCAATGGAAAAGGCGCCTCCGCTATCGGGTGTTTGGTTGAATTCAGGGCGGCATCACGCCCCGGCGGCGGATGCGGAGGCATCCTGCACGTCAAAGCCCATCTGCGCGAGCAGCGGCGCGGTCACATAGGCTTCTGCGCCATAGGCATACACGCGGTTTTGCGCATCTGCAAGGCTGATCACACCGTCGTAAGCGATCATCGCATTTTCGCAAAGCCCGGTTTCACCCTGCGTCATGATAGCGATCTCCGCGCCGTCTTCCTCGCGCGTGAGTTGCCAGGCGCCGTTTTCGTGGGTGTAATCATAGCCCAGCACTTCGGCAATCCCGCACAGCGGATAGAGCCGCTCGCCCGTCTCATCCACCCCGGTCATCAGGGTTACGTCCGTTCCTGCGACCGTCAGGACCGTGGATTCCATGTCAAACGGGGCATTGGCCACATCGGGCGTCGCGGTGGGCGTGGGGGTGGGCACCGGCGTGGGCGTGGCTACCGGCGTCGGCGTGGGCTGAATGACCACGTCCTCGCTGAAGAGCCTGCCCAGCGTTTCGGGGCCGGCCTTGCCGTCGATCTTTTCAAGCCCGTGCGCCCGCTGGAAGTCGCGCACGGCAGTGCGCGTTTGCAGGCCGAACTTGCCGTCGATGTCGCCCGTGTAGTAGCCCAGGTCGTACAGCCGCTGCTGCATGAGCGCCACGTCGCTGCCTTCCAGCCCGCGCATGAGGATGCGATCGCCGATGCCCGCGGCAGCGAGCTCCTCCTCTGAGGGGAGCTGCGGCGTAAAGGGCGTGGGGGATGGCGTCGCCGTGGGCGCGGGGGTTGGGGTGGGCGTCAGCTGCGGCGTGGCTGTGGCATCGGGCGAAGCCTGAGCGCCGGCGGCTGCAAGATCGGATGCGGATTGTGCTGCTGCGGGCGTGGCGGTAGCCTGGGCGCCGCCGTCCTCAGCGCAGAGCGGGGAGGCGCTGAGCAAGCATGCCGCTAAAAGAAAAAGGGATGCAACGGTTTTTTTGTCCATCGGTCAATCCTCCAAGGCATAGCCGGATGCGTGCGGCGCAAGGCTGCCCCTGCGGGCTTTGCGCCTGTCCGGCTTTTATAGAAAGAAACGATCCATCATGCCCTTTTCATGCATGTGGAAGCCAGGAATGCCCATATCCATCGCGCCCTGCACGTTGCACAGCGTGTCGTCGATGAACAGCGAGCGGCCTGGCTCCAGGCTGCAGGTGTCTATCAGCGTCTGGTAGATCTCCGGTTCCGGCTTGAGCTGGTGGCAAAAGCACGAGATCACCCCGCCGTCGAAGATCTCAAACAGGTCGGCAAACTTCTCCCGCATGCGCAGGTAACCCTCGCGCGGGTAGTTGGAGAGCAGATAGAGCTTCTTGCCCGCCCGGCGGCAGCGCTGCGCAGCGCGCCAACCCTCCTCAATGGGCGTCTTGATCTCGATCCAGCCGGTGAGCGCGTGCATGTAATCCTCGTAGGCGCCCCCGTACACGGCCACCATCTCGCGCGCGGCGTCCTCGTAGGACAGGGTGCCGCGGTCAAAGCGCGGCCAGTATGGCCCGCCGTATACGCGCGCCATCATGTCGCGCTGCTTTTGCGCGTCCCCGGGGAAGAGAATCCCCAGAAAGTGATCCGGCGCATAGCGGATGAGGATGTTGCCAATGTCAAAGACCACCGCATCCACCTTGTGCCAGGGCATGGTGTCGTACATCAGGTCAAAACGGATTCCTTCGTTCATGAAACTCGGCTCCTCCTGTGCTTAAAAATGCGCTGCCCGCACGGCGCGGCGCCTTCTTGCGCCTGGGTGCGGGCAGCGCGGACATGGTTGCTTTACTGCATCAGCGCTTTGCACGCCTCCACGAGCGCCGCGTTGGATGCCTCGGAGGTCTTTGCATCGCCGGCGTTGGTGTTGACGTAGAGCTTGATCTTCGGCTCCGTGCCGGAGGGACGGATGCAGACCCATTCGCCGTTTTCCAGCTCGAAGTAGAGCACGTCGCTCTGGGGCAGCCCGGCGGGCGTCACGTTGCCCTGCGCATCGGTGCGCGTACCGGCCAGGTAATCGCGCACGGCCAGCACGTGCTTGCCAGCCAGCTCGCGCGGCGGATTCTCCCGCAGGTTCTTCATGATCTCCTTCATCTTGGCGACGCCGTCCTTGCCCGGCAGGGTCACGGAGACGACCTTCTCCACGTAGTAGCCGAACGTCGCGTAGATCTCCTGCAGGATGTCGTAGAGCGTCTTGCCCTGGGTCTTGGCCCACGCGGCGGCCTCTGCGATGAGCAGCGAGGCGTTGACGCCGTCCTTGTCGCGCACGAAGGTGGAGGACAAGAAGCCGTAGCTCTCCTCAAAGCCGAAGACAAACGTGTGATCGCCCTTCTCCTCAAACTGCTGGATCTTTTCGGCGATCCACTTAAAGCCCGTCAGCGTGTCCATGCACGTGAGGCCATAGTGCCCGGCGATCTTGCGCGCCAGCTCCGTGGAGACCACCGACTTGACCACCGCGCCATTGGCCGGCAGGGTGCCCAGCGCCTTGCGGCTCTTGAGGATGTAGTACAGCAGCACGCAGCCGATCTGGTTGCCGGTCATCAGGTAATACTTGCCCTCGTTGTCCTTGACGGCGATGCCCACGCGGTCGCAGTCCGGATCGGTGCCGAAGATGCAGTCCGCGCCGACCTCGTCGGCCAGCTTCATGGCCATGGCGAACGCGGCGGGGTCTTCGGGGTTGGGCACCTTGATGGTGGAGAAATTCGGATCGGGCAGCTCCTGCTCGTGCACGACGTACACGTTCTCGATGCCGATCTCCTTGAGAATGCGCCGCACGGGCTTGTTGCCGGAGCCGTGCAGCGGCGTGTAAACGATCTTGAGCGCCTTGCCGGCCGTGCGCATCAGCTCGGGCTGGACGGACAGCGTCTTGACATCGGCGATGTAGTCGTCGTCCACCTCTTTATGGCCGATGATCTTGAGAAGCCCCGCCTTCTTGGCGGCCTCCTCATCCATCTCCACGGCATCCTGGTAGCGGTTGGCGCGGATGCACTTGAGCACCTGGTCGGCGTACTCGGGCGGCATCTGGGCGCCGTCCTCCCAGTAGACCTTGTAGCCGTTGTACTGCGGCGGGTTGTGGCTGGCCGTGATGACGATGCCCGCGATGGCGTGCAGGTGGCGCACCGCGTAGGAGAGCACCGGAACCGGGCGCAGCTCGTCAAACAGATAGACGCTGATGCCCTCGTGGCACAGCACCAGCGCAGAAGCCTTGGCAAACTCCGGGCTCATGCGGCGGGAGTCGTAGGCGATGACCACGCCGCGCTTGCGGTATTCGGGGTTCTGGCTGTTGATGTAATCGGCAAAGCCCTTGGTGGCCCTGCGCACGTTATACAGATTCATGCGGTTGGTGCCTGCGCCGAGCACGCCGCGCATGCCCGCGGTGCCAAAGGAAAGCTCGGTGTAAAAGCGATCCTCGATTTCCTTTTCGTTTCCTTCAAGCGCCCTGAGCTCGGCTACGGTCTGCGCATCGTCAGCAAAGTCGCGCAGCCAGGCCTGGTACTGCTCCTGATACGTCATATCGCATTCCTCCATTGAAAAAATATCCGTTGCAGACAAGACTCTCCAGGCACATTATAATGCAATTCGCACGGATTTGAAAGGGGAATTTTGCCAGAATGATCCTTTTTTGTGCCGGATGGGCGTCGCGGGCAGAAACCGATTATCAGGCGGTCAGGGGGGCGTACTGCGCGCCGACGAGCGTGCACAGGGCGTCGGGGGCGAGCTCGACCTGCGCGCCGATTTTTCCGGCGCTGATGCAAATGGTGTCAAAGAGCTGCGCGGTTTCGTCGATGAATGTGGGATAAGCCTTTTTCATGCCCACGGGGCTGCATCCGCCGTGGATGTAGCCGGTGTTGGGCAAAAGCGCCTTCTGTGGGATCATCTCGACGGATTTTTCGCCGCATGCGGCGGCGGCGCGCCGCAGATCGAGTGTTGCGCACACAGGCACGACGAACACATAAAACGCGCGGCTCTTGCCCTGGGTGACCAGCGTTTTAAACACGGCCTGGGGATCCTGGCCCAGGGCGCGTGCGACGGAGAGCCCGTCTATGCCCGTATCGGGCGAATAGGTGTGGACGGTATAGGCGATGCCTGCGCGCTCGATGATGCGCATGGCGTTGGTCTTGACGGTATCGGCCATGGGAAAAAACACCTCGGTTCTGGAATGGTGCCATTGTAACACAACCGGGCAGACAGGGCAATAAAAGGATTGCACACAGGGCCGACGTGGATTACAATAGATGCGCGGTTTGGATAACGAACCATTTGCGCAGAAAGTACGGAGGAAAAAGACGAAAAAACGGATAGGGATTCTCTTTTTGGCATTGATGCTCATGGGGATGGCGACTGCCGCGGCCCAGCAGGCCTATGTGCGGACCGGCAATCACAAGCCGGTGAACGTGCGCAGCAGCGCATCGCAAAAGGCGCAGATCGTCGCCCGGCTGGAAAACGGCACGACCGTCGAGGTGAACCGGCTGGTGGGGGATGGCACTTGGGCCGAGATCACGTATGGCCAGCACACGGGCTACTGCATGACGGTCTTTTTGGGCATGGACAGCCTGGCCGTATGCCGGGGTGTGGATTATACGATCGAGTATGACGAGTCGCTCTTTACGTATGAATCCTCCGGCGGCACGGACACCTACTGGTGGAGCGCGCAGGAGGCGGACAAGCCCAATTGCTTCATGAGCCTTTCCATCCTGACGGATTTTACGGCGGAGAAGGCGATCGAGGGGCTTGCCCTGCAGTCGGGCGTGGAAGGAGAGCGCTACAGCGTCACGCTGGGCGGGCGGGAGGCTCCGGCCTACACGTTTAGCGAGGGCATGGAAGCGGAAAGCCGCCTGGTGGAGTACGTCTGTGTGCCGCGCTCCGACGGCAGCACGCTGCTGATCGAGCTTGACAACTACATCGGCGCGGAGGAGACCATCGGCCAAGTGATGCAGGAGATGCTCGAATCCATGACGTTCCCGGGCGAGTCCCAGGGAGGCCAGACGGCGCAGAACGAAGGACGCGCGCAGTGCCCGGACTGCGGACAGTGGTTCGCGGTAGGCAATGAATTCCGCAACCACATCTGCCCGGCAAGGCAGCAGGCGGATGAGACGGAATACGTGCAGTGCCCGGACTGCGGACAGTGGTTTGAGGCGGGCAATGTGTACCGCAACCACATCTGCCCGGCAAGGCAGCAGGCCGAAGAGGCGGAAGAGGAATACGTGCAGTGCGATGTGTGCGGCGAATGGTTCCGCGCGGGCAATGAATTCCGCAATCACATCTGCGTGACCTATCCCTCCGAGGACAATATGGCTTCCTGACGGACGAAAAGGAAAAACGCAAGCAGGGAAAGGCGCCGGAATGCCCGGCTCAGGCTGTCAAAAAACCTCTTTGGGTGGTTTGGAGGGCCGCAGCCCTCCAAATGCAATCCGAATCCGGCGACATGTGCGGCGGATTCGGAAGCCTTGCGCAGCAAGGTTTCCTTACACTGTTTCCCGCCCGGGAG
>DVJV01000037.1 GCA_018716525.1 Candidatus Ventricola gallistercoris | reverse complement strand
CGGGCGGGAAACGGCGCAAGGAAACCTTGCTGCGCAAGCTTGCGAATCCGCCGCACATGTCGCCGGATTCGGATTGCATTTGGAGGGCTTTAGCCCTCCAAACCTCCCGGATGGGTTTTTTGACAGTCTGAACGGCCGCCTTTTTGAGGCGGCCGTCCATAAAGATGGAGAATGATGAGACTTGTTTGCTTACTCCTCGGGGATGAAGTCCGGCAGTTCGCCCGTGGAAACCACGTAGCCGGAGATGTAGCCAAACGCGCAGGCGTCCGCATCCGCGTTGGAGCCCAGACGGTTGGTGCCGTGCACGCCGCCGGTCACTTCGCCCGCCGCATACAGGCCGTCGATCACCTGGCCGTAGATGTCGATCACGCGGGTATACGTGTCGATGACCAGGCCGCCCATCGTGTGATGCACAGACGGGAACTGCGGAATGGCGTAGTACGGGCCTTCCTCGATCTTGACCATGGTCGGCGCCATGACCTTGCCAAAGTCCAGATCCTCGCCGTTGTCGATGTAGCTGTTGTGCTTTTCAATGGTGGCCTTCAGGTTCTCCGCCGTGACGGACGGGAACTGTCCCTTGACCTCAAAGGCGTTGATCTTCTCGGCCAGCTCCTCGAGCGTGTCGGCCTTCAGGATGCGCCCCTCGGCCACGCCCGCCTCGATCTCCTCGGGCAGCGCGAAGGTCACGATCGGCTCGGTGAAGATCGCGTAGGTGGACACAAAGCCCGTGTCAACCGCCGCATTGGCGCACACATCGCGGCGGTCGCCCTCGTTGACATAGCGGTTGCCGTTGTAATCGACATAGATGACGCCGTACGACGGGCCGGTAAACGGCCACACCGCATACTTGTCCAGCACGCCCGTGTTCGGGTCCGCCCACGGATAACGCTGGATGTTGCTCATCTGCGTGGTGTTGGCGCCGATCGCCTGGGCCAGGTAGATGCCCTCACCGGTGGAAGCCGCCTTGATGTTGGTGGTAGGCAGATCCTCGGTCAGATACGGCACCTGCGTCTGGCGCATCTGCACGTTGGAAGAGAAGCCGCCCGTCGCCAGGATGACGCCCTTCTTGGCCTCAATGGTCTTATAGCCGTCCGCCGTCGCCACGCGGATGCCGGCAACGCGGTTGGCCTCGTCGCGCGTGCGGTAGATTTCCACCATCTTGGTTTCCAGCTCGATGACCGCATCGGTCTTCTGAAGCATCTCCAGCTGCAGGTTGGTGATGTCCGAACCGACCTGGTCCTTCGTCACGTAGGTGCGGTAGCCGTAGTGTCCGCCCGGACGCGCCAGCGTATCGCGGATCTCCAGCCCGTTTTCAAGCAGCAGGTTAAAGTAGAACGGGGAGCCGTACACCATCTCGCGCACCAGCGCCGGATTGCTCATGTTGTCGCCGCCGGCGATGGTATCCTCGATGTGCTTTTCGGCCGTGTCGGGCTCAAGGCCGAACTTCTCCTGCAGCTCGGCCGCCACATTGGAGGTGTAGGCCGCATACTGGCCGCCGTTGATGGCGCTGTTGCCGCCCGTGGTGGAAAGCTTTTCCACCAGCACGACGCTCGCGCCGTTCTCCACCGCGGAATACGCCGCCGCCAGGCCGGCAAAGCCGCCGCCGACCACGACCACGTCGTAGCTCTCGTCCCAGGTCTGGGGCACTTCAAACGAGCCCATGACCGGGTAGTAGTCCGGCGCGGGGTTCTCCTTCTCCTCCACCGGCTTTCTGAATGCCTCGACATCCGCACCGGCCTGCGCAAGCGCGTCCTCCACAGCCGCCTTGATGCCGTTTGACGTCATGGTCGCGCCGCTCACGCCATCCACCGCGGTGGACTGCGCCTCGATGATCGCGGCGGGCACCTTTTCAAGCGCCGGCCAGCCGGGCGCCGTCTCCTGGTAGGCAACCACCTCGATCGCCTCGATGGCGTCCTCGCTCACCGTCACCTCCACGGTGAGGCCGTCGTACATGCCCTTTGCCGTGGCCGTATAGGTGCCCGGCTTCATGCCCGCCGCCATGGCAGGCGCGGCAAACAGCGTGGCCACCATGCACAGGCACAGCACACACACAAGCAGTTTCTTCATGGTCTTCTCTCCTTCCCAGGTGGCATATCCAATGCCAACCCTCTCTGCCTCCATTGTACATGCCCCATGCATTCCCGGCAGACGAAAAGAGGAAATCAACCATTCGAAAAACAGAAATTTAACAAAGTGCTTTCTGAGCGCCTACACGATGCTCCGCTCCGGCGGGCGGCCCAGCAGGCCCGACGCATCCTTGCGCACGATCTGCCTGGCATGGCTGATGCTGTGGTGCACCAGCGCCCTGGCCGTGGGGCTGAGCCCCTCATAGCGCTTGTAAATGATGGATTCCCAGGCCCAGACGGGCTCCTCGTCCATGTCCAGCACCGTCAGGCCGTAGACCTTTTCAAACCGCTCCACCGCGCGGTAGGGCACCAGCGTCATGGCGTTGTTGCTGCGCACACTCTCCACCACCAGGTGCACGCCGCCCAGATAGGCCAGCTCCCCCAGGTGCACGCCGCAGTGGGCAAGCCTTGGCAGCAGCTCGCGCACAAAGCAGCACGAATCGTGCGGGTAGACAAAATCCATGCCCCGCAGATCCTCATAGTGAAGCTTTCTGCGCGCTGCGATGGGGTTTTGCGCATCCGCCATCAGAAAGACCGGCTCGCGGTACAGGCTGACCGCCTGCACCCCCGGGTAGGACGGCTCGTCGATGCTGTACACATACCCCAGGTCGATCATTTCGCTGCGCACCAGGCCCGGCACGCCCGCATTGGGCGACGTCATCATGGTCATGCGCACGTGCGGATGCGCCGATGAAAAGGACCGAAACAGCGCCAGCAGGCTGTTGGCCGTGTTGATTTCACACCCGCCGACGGCCACGGGTCCCTCCGTTTCATCGGATTTGCGCACGCTGCTGAGCGCCTGCTTGTAGCTGTCAAGCATCTGCACGGCGTGCTCCTCAAACGCCTCCCCCTCCGGCGTGAGGCGAAGCTGCCGGCCCGTCTTGCAAAACAGCGGCACCCCCAGCTCCTGCTCCAGAAGCTGAATGTGCTTAAAAAGCGTCGAAGGCGCATATTGCAGCTGTTCCGCCGCTTTTTGGTAATTGAGCGTCCTGACCAGCTTCATAAACGTGATCAGCTGTTTGATGTCCATGTCTTCCTTCCCTCCTTCCGCGATCACCTCTTCACGAATTTGTGAAAGTTCAGACACATTGTACCGCATTTCCCGCGCGATTACAACTGACAAATGCGGCGCCCCACCCTCTTGAAGTGGAACGCCGCCATCTATGATGCTGTTTTTGCCCCGCCTGCCGGGAAGCCCCTGGCGCCAGGCGCGGGGGAACGATTAAAGCATGCTGGAAAGGAACGCCTTGAGCCGCTCGGAGCGGGGCGAAGTGAGCACCTCGCCGGGCGCGCCCTGCTCGCAGATGACCCCGCCATCCATGAAGACCACCTGGTTGGCGACGGCGCGGGCAAAGCCCATCTCATGGGTGACCACGAGCATGGTCATGCCCTCCTGAGCCAGATCCTGCATGACGCCGAGCACCTCGCCGACCATCTCCGGGTCAAGGGCGCTCGTCGGCTCATCAAAGAGGATGACCTCCGGGTCCATAGCCAGCGTGCGGGCGATGGCCACGCGCTGCTTCTGTCCGCCGGAGAGCTGGCGCGGCATGGCGCCGACATACGCCGCCATGCCGACTTTCTTCAGATATTTGAGGGCGTTCTGCTCGCTCTCCGCGCGGGAGCGGTGAAGCACCTTCATCTGCCCGGCCATGCAGTTTTCCAGCACGTTCATGTTGCCAAAGAGGTTGAACTGCTGGAAGACCATGCCCACGCGGGCGTGATACTGCGGCATGTTGACCGCGCCGGAGAGGATATTCTGCCCGTGATAGAGGATGCGGCCGCCGTCGGGCACCTCCAGCAGGTTGATGCAGCGCAGCAGCGTGGACTTGCCCGACCCCGAAGAGCCGATGATGCACGTCACCTGCCCCTTTTCGGCAGTGAAGTTGATGCCCTTGAGCACCTCGTGACTGCCAAACGACTTTTTCAGCCCCTCGACCTCAATTACGCGTTCCATCGCTTGACCGCCTCCCTTTCATTCTCCGCCGAGACGTGAATCTCCGCGCGGCTGTCGCTCTGCGACCCGTGAATGACATAGTTGTCCGGGCCGTCCATCTTCTTTTCCACAAAGCGCAGGATGCGGCTGACGGTGAGCGTCAGCACCAGGTAGATCACCGCGACGATGAAGTACACCTCAAAGTAGCGGAAATACGTGCCCGCGGCGCTCTTGGCCTGGAAAAACAGCTCCGACACCGCGATGACGTTGAGCACGGAGGAATCCTTGATGTTGACGATGAACTCATTGCCCACGCTCGGCAGAATGTTGCGGATGGCCTGCGGCAGCACGACGGTGGTCATGGTCTGCCAGTGGGTCATGCCGATGGCGTGCGCGGCCTCAAACTGGCCCTTGTCCACCGAGATGATGCCGCCGCGGATGATCTCGGCCATGTACGCGCCGGTATTGATGGAGATGACGAAAATGGCCGCGGCGGTGTGATCCATGTCGATTCCCAGGTACTGCATGGAGCCGTAGTAGATGACCATGGCCTGCACGATCATCGGCGTGCCGCGGAAGACCTGGATGTACACGTTCATCAGCGCGTGTGCGGCGCCAAGCAGCGCGCGGCGGACGGGGCCCGCGCCACGCGGCGGCTCGATCGTGCGCACGATGGCCACCAGCAGGCCGATGATAAAGCCCAGCACCGTGCCGGAGAGGGAAATGAGCAGCGTCATGGCGGTGCCGGCGGCAAACAGCGGGCCGTACTGCTCCAGCAGGAAGCCCACCCAGCCAAAGAATGTTGTAGGCATTGGGAATTCTCCTTCTTGTTTTCCGGGTAAAAGCGCCGCAGCGCGCATTTTTACGGCTGCGTGCGCTCCCTTTTCACAGGCGCGCAAAAGGGACTGCCCGCACCGGCGAAACAGTCCCCCACGGATCGCTTACTCGCTCAGCGGCTGAGAGGCGACGACCGCATTCATGATCTCGTTGCGCTGCTCCTCGCTGATGCCCGCGAGGATCTCGTTGATCTGCGCAGCCAGTTCGCTGCCCTTCTGCACGCCTACGGAGATCATGCTGTCGTCCGGGGAAATCTCAAAGCCCTGGCCGTCCTCAAACTCCACATACATCAGATCCGGGTTCGAGGTGATCGCGGAGACGGCGCCCGGGCGGTCTGCGACGTAGCCGTCGATGGCGCCGGCCGTCACGGCCACGGTCATCGCCGGGAAGGTCTCCATGGCGGGCTGCTTCACCACGCCGGGGATCTGGTCAATGACGCCGTAGTGGAACGTGTTGAGCTGGCCGGTGATCTTCGCGCCGGAAAAATCCGCCAGGGTCTTCGCGCCCGCATACGCGCTGTCCTTGCGGACCACGACGCACAGCTCGGTCACGTAGTAGGGATCGGTGAAGTCGATGGTCACCTTGCGCTCCTGCGTCGGGCTCATGCCGGCGATGATGCAATCGATCTTGCCGCTGAGCAGCGCAGGGGCCAGGCCGTCCCACTCGGTCTTGACGATTTCAAGATCCATGCCCAGCTCTTCGGCGATGATCTTGGCAATGCGCACGTCGTAGCCGTCGGCATAGCCGCCCGCGGCGATGGCCACGGCATCCTCGCTCGGCTCGCTCTGCGTCCAGTTGTAGGGCGCATAGTTGCACTCCATGCCCACCTTCAGCGTCTGGCAGACGCCTGCGGCAGCCGTCAAAACCATTGCAAGCGCCAGTGCCAGCACAACCATTCTCTTCATACCGGAATATCCTCCTTTGTTGTGGCGCGGTCAAACGCGCCTTGCGCTTGGAATATGCATATCTTACCTTCTCGCCGCGCAAATGTCAACGAAAATACAAAACAAAAGTCTTGTTTTTGTATTTTTTACAAATAAAAGGCGTTTTCACAGCATCAGCGCGGCGGAAAATGCCGTTTTCAGGCCGTTTTTCCCCACATCCGGCGGCCAGGCCTGCACAAACTGACAAACAGAAAAAGCGCTCCGCCCGTTGGCGAAACGCTCAGCGTGTCGAAAAAGTCCGCCTGCGGCGTCCTTTTCCGAGCTTTACGCCGTTTCCCTCTCGCCCCCCATGGGGCTCCCGGGCGGGAAACGGCGCAAGGAAACCTTGCTGCGCAAGCTTGCGAATCCGCCGCACATGTCGCCGGATTCGCCTTGCATTTGGAGGGCTTTAGCCCTCCAAACCTCCCGGAAGGGTTTTTTGACAGTCTGCTTGATGATCAAATTTCTGGCGTCACACTGCGTTTCAGGAGATCTCCCTGAGCTGATAGCCGCCCTTTTGGCTCCGCTTGACCGCGTAGAGCACCTCGTCCACCTCTTCATACAGGCGCTCAAACGCGACGCCCCTTCGCGCCACCCGCACGATGCCGATGCTGCAGCAGGCATCCACGCTCCTGCCGTTCCACAAGATGCCCTGCACGCTCTTGATCAGCTGCATGCTCAGCTCCTCGAGCACAGGGCCCTCCGGCGCCTCCGGCAGCAGCACGGCAAACTCGTCGCCGCCGATGCGCCCGACGGCCTCGTGCCTACCGCTGAAGATGCGCCGCATGCTCGCGGCCGTCTGCTCGAGGATGTGATCTCCGCAGGGGTGGCCATACCGGTCGTTGACGGTTTTGAAGTTGTCCATGTCGATCATGAAGACTGCCATCGGGCTGCTTTTGTCCGCCTGGGCGAGCGCCTGGCGGACCCTCCGCTCCATCGCATTCTTGTTGAGGATGCCCAGCATGGAATCCTGCTCCAGAAGCTGCTGCAGCTGCCAGTTGATCTGCTCAATCTCCCTGCGCTGGCACAGTTCCACCACGCAGTGATGGTTGTTGGTGATGCCCATGCCGATGGCCACAATGGCCATGATGGTCAGGTTGATGGTGTTGCCCGCCTCAAGCGCGCCATGGTTCACAACCATGAAGGCCGCGCTGATGCACGCCATAAACGGGATCATGACCGCATTGGGCAGGCGGATAAACATGGACAGCCCCAGCACGCCGACAGTAAACACATACGCCTCCGCCGGCGGATTGGCCTGCAGGTCATACGTGTTGAGCAGGACATGCCACAGCAGCATGGTGAGCGCCGTGACCATCTGAATGCGCCACTGCGTGTGGGATGAAGCCCTGCGCGTCAGCCGCTCAAGCAGCAGATACAGCACCGAGATGCCCAGCAGCGTGCTGTACATGCAAAAATAGATCAGGTTGTTGACCGTGCCAAGCCCGGACCTGGAAAAGAAGAGCACGCGCGCCATGTTGAACAGCTCAATCGGAATGGCGATGAGACAGATCAGCGTCAGGGAGATCCTGTTTTTGCCGATGCAAACCTTCCCGAAATCTTCCTGGATTTCCTGCGGAACCACGAGCAGTTCTGTCATCCATTTGCGCATGAATAGTCGCTCCTCCTGTCGCCGGGTCGGCTCCGGCATGTATTGGGTTTGCGTTTCTCAAGCAAAACGGGGAAACCCGTCCGGCCCGGCGCTCACCGTCTGGCGCACTTTTTGAGTCTTGCCACAAAAAAGCCCTCGTACCGCTCATCCGGGCAGACGCACAGCGTTCCCGCAAGCGTCACCGGCAGGCGGGGCACGCCTTCGAACGCCGCATCGTCGATGGGCAGCAGCTCCACCTGCCCCGTGCGCAGCGCGCTTTCGATGACCTGCTCGTTTTCCTGACGGAGGATGGAGCAGGTGGAGTAGACCATTTCATGCCCGGGCTTTAGCAGCCTGATCGCCTTGTGAAGCAGCGACGTCTGCAGCTGCACCGTGCGAGCGAGATACGCCGCCTCAAACCGGCCCCTGAAACCCTGCGCAACGGTACCGCTGCCGCTGCACGGCGCATCCAGCAGCACCCGGTCAAAGGCGAAGAGATCGGAAAGCTGCCGGGCATCCACATTCATCACCGTGACGTGCGACGCCCCTTGCCGCTCGACGTTAAAGCGCAGCCGCTCTGCGCGCGCCTTGTTGCGCTCGCAGGCCGTGATCATCGCGCGGTTTTCCGTCAGCGCAGCGATCTGCGTGGTCTTGCCCCCCGGCGCGGCCGCCATGTCCAGCACATTTTCACCCGGCTTGGCGTCCAGCACGAGCGGCGGAATCATGGAAGAGAGGCTCTGCACATAGATCTCGCCCCGGCTGTACACCGCCAGGCCGGCAAGTGCTTCCTCCTGCCCCGCTGCAAGGACGAGCGCATCTTCGCTCCAGGCCACAGGCTCAGCCCCGATGCCCGCCTCCGCCAGCGCCGCGCGCACCGCATCCGCATTCGTCCTGAGCCGGTTGACGCGCAGCGTCGTGCGCCTTTGCACGCCATACCCCGAAAGAATGCGGCGCACATCCGCCTCGTCATACTGGCTGGCAAGCTGCCCGGCGAGAAAAGCAGGAATGTCCATCATGTGTTACCCCTTTAATTATTGAAGGAATGCGTTTGTTTGTCATGATACCATGGCGCCGGGAAAAAAGCAAGCTGCCCTTCGGTGTGCACAGCATCGCACATTGCGTCCGCCAGGCGCCCAAAATGCGTCTTTTTTCCCTGCCCGCTCCGTTTCTGCCCGACCTTTCCGCCGCTTCCTGATCTTGCTCGCTTGCGCGCCAACGACAGATGTGATAAGATGCAATTGACATCTTTCGACACCATGCGGGCGGCCCCTCCGGCGCACGCCCGGCCCACGTTTCCCCATGGAGGATCATAATGAGACGCTTATTCACGCTGCTGCTCCTATGGGCATGTTTGCTGCCCGCCGTGACATCGGCGGAAATCATCCTGTGGGAGGACGAAGGAGGGCAGGTCATCCTCAACGACGAGGGGGACATCGACTTCGTGCCCACGCCCGAAGTGCCCGCAAAGCCCACACCCGTGCCCACGCCCACACCCACGCCGCTTTCCACGCCCACCCCGTCGCCCACGCCTGTGCCTGCGCCCGACAAGACGCTGCAATACGGCGATTCGGGCGACGCGGTGCTCGCCGCGCAGGAGCGGCTGACCGACCTGGGGTATTACCACGGACTTTGCTCGGGCGACTATCTGGATGGCACGCAGAGCGCCGTGCGCCGCTTTCAAAAGTACAACGGCATGCGCGAGACCGGCAAGCTCGACGCCAAGACCTGGGAGCGGCTCTTCTCCACCGCGGCGGTGCACCGCGACGGCTCCACGCCCTACGCGACGCCCTCGCCCGTGCCCGTGCTGACACCCACCCCCACGCCCGCGCCCTTCACATTCAGCCGCACCGTCAAGTACGGCGATTCGGGCGAGCTGGTCAGCGCGATTCAGACGCGCCTTGCCGAGCTGGGCTTCTATGAAAAGCGCGTTTCGGGCGGCTACTACGAGGTGACCCGGGCGGCCGTGCGCGCGTTTCAGGAGCACAACGGCCTCGCTGTGGATGGCATTGCCGGGCAGGACACCCAGCAGATGCTCTTTTCCGCCGATGCTGTGCCCGCCAGCGCCACGCCGCGCCCCTCGCCCACGCCAGCGCCGGCCAAGTACACGCTGATGGTGGATGTGGTCAACCAGATCACCCGCGCATACACCTACGACGAGACCGGCGCCTACACCGTGCTCGTGCGCGAGATGATCTGCTCCACCGGCACATCGAGCAACCCCACGCCGCTGGGCACGACGATCATGCCCAAGAAGCGCGCCCGCTGGGGCTACTTTCCCCAGTGGGATTCCCACGCGCAGTACCTCACGCGCATCGACTCGGCCAACGCCTTCCACTCCGTGCTCTACAGCGCGGCAGACGAGCGCACGCTGTCGACCAAGTCCTTTGAGGCGCTGGGCACGCCCGCCTCCCACGGCTGCGTGCGGCTGTACGTCTCCGACGCCAAGTGGATCTACGACAACTGCGAAGAGGGCACGATCATCACCGTCTACGAAGGCGAATACGACCCGGAATACACCATGACGCTCAAGCGCACGCTCAACACGCAGACCCTGCGCGAAAACCCGCTGCCCGATCCCACGCCCACGCCCGAATACAGCCGCGAAAACTGGCCGACGGAGTACCGCACGCTCTCGCGCGGCAAGACCGGCGAGGATGTGTACATGCTGCAGGTGCGCCTGGCGGAGCTGGGCTACTACCAGGGCACGATCACGGGCGGCTACTACGGCGGCACGATCAAAGCGGTGGAAGATTTCCAGCGCGACCACGGTCTGGCGGTCGATGGCGCGGCAGGCACACAGACGCAGTCGCTTCTCTTCTCCTCCGCCGTCGATCCGCAGCCGGAAGAGACGCCGTCTCCCACCCTGACGCCCGGCCTGACCCCGGCGCCGGACACCGCGGCCACGCCGTCGCCCACGGTCACGGCCGTGCCCTCCCCCACGCAAGACCCCTCCATCTATCATCCGGTGGCCGACGCCGTAGGGTGATGCCCCCAGACAAAAAAACTGCCAAGCGCCTCAAAAACGCTTGGCAGTTTTTTGATCGAAAAAGTCCGCCTGCGGCGTCCTTTTCCGAAGGGTTAGCGCTGTTTCCCTCTCGCCCCTGCGGGGCTCCCGGGGCGGGAAACTTGGAGGGCTTCGGCCCTCCAAAACTCCCGGAAAGGTTTTGAATCAGGTTTCAGATAATCCCTTTTCTCAGGTGCGCGCGCAGTCCTGCACTTCGCCGCGCAAGAGACCCATGGCATGGGGGATGGTATCCATGAACACATCCATGCTCTCCATGCAGGCCTTGGGGCTGCCCGGCAGGTTGATGATGAGCGTCTTGCCGCGGATGACGGACGCCGCGCGCGAGAGCATCGCATGGGGGGTGATCGCCATGCTGGCCGCGCGGATGGCCTCCGCAATGCCCGGCGCCTGGCGCGTGGCCACCTGCAGCGTGGCCTCCGGCGTGGTGTCGCGCGGGCCGAAGCCGGTGCCGCCGGTGGTGAGGATCAGATCGAGCTGGCGCTGGTCGCACAGGCGGATGAGCGCCGCCTTGAGCGCCGTGGGCTCGTCCGCCAGCAGAATCTGCTCGACGACCTCGTAGCCGCTCTCCTCCAGCCGCTTGACGATGGCCGGGCCGCTCTTGTCCTCGCGCTCGCCGCGCGCGCCCTTGTCCGAAAGCGTGATGACCGCCGCCTGCCACGGGCGCACGCCCTTGCGGGGCTCAATGGTCATCTCGTCGCCCACGCTGATGGTGCCCGGCTCCAGCACGCGGGCAAACACGCCCTCGCGCGGCATGATGCAGTCGCCCATCTTCTTGTAGATCTCGCAGTGGCTGTGGCACTCCTTGCCGATCTGGGTCATCTCCAGCAGCACGTCGCCGCAGCGCAGCAGCGTGCCCACCGGCAGCGCGCGGAAGTCAAACCCTTCCACCACCAGGTTTTCACCGAAGGCGCCCGGCACAACGCCCGCGCCCTTCTCGTTGAAAGCGGCGATCTTGTCCGCGCTCAGCAGGCTCACCTGACGGTGCCACTTGCCCGCGTGCGCGTCGCCCGAGATGCCCCAGTCCACGTCGAAATGCCCGCTGCACACATCCTGCTTCTGAATGCCGCGCCGGTCGCTCGTGCATACCGCAATCACTTTGCCCATGAAAGTCAACCTCCGATTTCGTTCATCCGGCGCACCTCACGGTCGCCGATGTCCTCCAGAAAGCCGTGTCTGACCGGCTTATGCTCAATGGAATCGCGGATGGCCGCCTCAATCGTGGCATCATCCGCGCCGCCGCGCATCATGGCGCGCAGATCCAGCCCCGCCGTGTGGTTGAGGCAGAGCTTGAGATACCCGTCCGCCGTCAGGCGCACGCGGTTGCACGCGCCGCAAAACTCGTGGCTCATGGGGCTGATGAACCCGATGGAGCCCATAAACCCTTCCGGGCGCACATAGCGCGCCGGGCCATAGCCATGCAGCGAATCATCCGGCAGAAGCGGGCCGAACGCCGCTTCGATCTTCTTTTCCACCTCTCCGGTGGAGACCGGCTCAAGGTTCGCGCCGCACCCCATGGGCATCAGCTCGATGAAGCGCACGCTGATGGGCCGTGTGCGCGCCATGGCAGCAAGGTCCGTCAGCTGCTCATCGTTATAGCCGCGCACGGGCACCGCGTTGATCTTCACCTTCAGCCCGCACGCGAGCGCCTGGTCGATGGTTTCAAGCACAGCGCACACATCGCCGCCGCGCGTCATGGTGCGGTAGGTCTGCGGGTCGGCGGTATCCAGGCTGATGTTCAGCGCGGTGAGCCCCATGGCCTTTGCCTGCTCCATGCGGCCGCGCAGCATCAGGCCGTTTGTCGTCATGGAGATCGTCTCAATCCCGTCAACGGCGTGGATCTTGCCGATCAGATCCAGGCACCCCATGCGCGCCAGCGGCTCGCCGCCGGTGATGCGGATGTGCCTGATGCCCAGACCGGCCATCAGGCGCGTGACGCGCGCGATCTCCTCATACGAGAGCACTTCCTCGTGCGCCATTGTGCACACGCCCGCCTCCGGCATGCAGTAGATGCAGCGCAGGTTGCAGCGGTCGGTGATCGAAATGCGCAGGTAGTCAATCTCTCTGCCGCAATGGTCAATCATCGCTGCGCTCCTCCTCGTACTGCGGATCGTTGATGAACACGCCGCTCTTGCCGCCCGTCTTCTTGGCCAGGTGAATGCCGGTGATCTCCATGCGCTTGTCGATCGCCTTGCACATGTCGTAAATGGTCAAAAGCGCCACGCTCACCCCGGTGAGCGCCTCCATCTCCACGCCCGTCTGCCCCTTGAGCGATGCGGTGCACACCGCCTCGATCTCGCCGGCCTCTTCAAAGACGTTGAAATCGACCGAGCACCTGCCCAGCATCAGCGGGTGGCACATGGGAATCAGCTCGCTTGTGCGCTTGACCGCCATGATGCCCGCCACGCGCGCCACGCCCAGCACGTCGCCCTTCTTGGCCGTGCCTTCCAAAATGGCCTGCATCGTCGCGGCGCTCACCCGGATGCGCCCCTTGGCAATCGCCGTCCTGTCCGTCTCCGCCTTGGCGGTGACATCGACCATCACAGCCTGTCCGCGGCTGTCAAAATGCGTGAGTTTTTCAATCATAGCAATAGGATCTCCACCTGGTCCCCGTCAGAAAGCGCGCCCGAGCCCGCCGGAATGTCGATCAGGCAGTTGCAGCCGATCATCGTGGCAAGCGAGCCACTTGAATGGTTGTCTCCGGTCATATAGACGTTTCCGCCCTCGCAGCGCGCGCGGATCAGCCGCCGCCCGCCGCTCTTTTTGGCAAACGCGCCGCGCAGCACCGCGTGTGCGCGCACATTCACCGGGTCCGTGCAGCCGCCCAGATGCGAAAGCACGGGCTTGGCAAACAGCTCAAAGCACGCCAGCGCCGCAAACGGGTTGCCCGACAGGCAGATGATCAGCTTGCCCTCGTACAGCCCGCACAGCATCGGCGTGCCGGGCTTGATGGCCACCCGCCAAAACAGCCGCTGCGCGCCCATGGCCGGCAGCACGGCGTGAAAGATATCCTTCTTGCCGACGGACACGCCTCCGGTGGTGATGAGGATGTCGGCATCCTTTGCCGCTTCGCGCAGCACATCCGCCACATGCTGGGCCTCGTCGCGCTCGCTGCTGAGCACATGCGCCTGCACGCCCAGCTCGGCAAGCCGGGCGGTCAGCACCGCGCGGTTGGCGTCGTAGATCTTGCCATAGGTCAGCGCCTGCCCGGGCTCAAGCAGCTCATCGCCCGTGCAAAGCAGCGCCGCGCGCACCCGCGCATAGACCTGCACCTGCGTCACGCCCAGGCTCGAGAGCACGCCGATGTGCGCGCTGGTGATCCGCTCGCCCTTGCGCACGATGCACGCGCCGCACGGCACATCCTCTCCGGCGCGGCAGATGTTCTTTCCGCTGCCCACGGGGGCATACATCCGCACCTGCTCCATGCCCTCGTCGGTGTCCTCCTGGCGGATCACGCAGTCGCACTCCGGGGGCACGGGCGCGCCCGTCATCACGCGCAGCGCCTCGCCGCGCGCCACATGAAACCGCGTGCCGCACCCCGCGCACGCCTCGCCGATCACCCGCAGCACCGCCGGCTCCTCGCGCGAAGCCCCTGCGATATCCTGGCTGTGCAGCGCATAGCCATCCAGCGGAGAGCGGTCAAACGGCGGCACATCGATCGGGGAGGCGATATCCCGCGCCGCTACGCGGCCCAGCGCATCCGCCAGCGCAACGCTCTGCCTGCCCGCTACGGGCACGGCGTGGTCAAGCAGGCACGAAAGTGCGCTTTCAAGCGTCTCCATGGTGCGTCCTCACTTTCCAAATCCGCAGTTGGGGTAGGTGCACACCGGGCAATTCAGGCACAGCCCGCCCTCGCCCAGCTTCACGATGTCGCTGCGGCGCAGCTCCACCCCGGCAGCCACGCGCGGCAGCACCAGGTCAAATACCGTCCGCTTGGCATACATCACGCAGCCGGGCAGGCCGAGCACCGGCACCTCGCCCTCCTTGCCGGGCAGGTAGCCCACCAGCATCATCGCGCCCGGCAGCACCGGCGCGCCATAGGTCACCACGCGCGCGCCCGCCGCGCGGATGGCCGCCGGCGTCTTGTCGTCCGGGTCCACGCTCATGCCGCCGGTGGTCAGAATCAGCTGCGCGCCGCGCTCAAGCAGCGAGTGGATCGCCGCGACGATCTTTTCCCCGTCGTCCGGGCACATCTCATGCCCCATCACCGTCATGCCGTACTCCGCCAGCTTGCTTTCGATGACCGGGGTGAACGTATCCTTGATCCGCCCGTAGTACACCTCGCTGCCCGTGGTCACAATGCCGCAGGCAAGCGGGCGGAAGGGCAGCACGCGCATGAGCGGCTTTTCGCCCGCCGCTTCCCTGACGCGCTCCATCTTTTCTTTTTTAATGACCAGCGGAATCACGCGCGTGCCCGCCAGCTTATCCCCCGCCTTCACGGGCGTGTTGCCGTGGCGGGTGGCGATCATGATCTCCTCAATCGCATTGACCGCCTCAAGGCGCTCGCTGTCGATCTCAAGCAGGCCGTCGATGGTGGCGGTCAGCTCAATCTTGCCCTCGCTGGGCTTGCCCGCCGCCATGTTTTCGCCCATGCACACATCCCGCAGGATGGCCGCGGCCTCGTCCTCATGGTACATGGTGCCGTCGTTTTCCCAAACGTAGAGGTGATCCTTTCCCAGCTTGAGCAGCTCGGGAATATCCTCTTTGGTGACCACGTGGCCCTTCTTAAAAGCGACGCCTTTTTTGACATCTTTCACAATCACGGTGATATCGTGACAAAGCACATGCCCCTCGGCATGGATGGTTTCAACGCAGCGCATAGTATCCCTCCAAACTGTCGTGGTAAGTATAGCACGCCCGTGACCCCCTGACAAGTGCATTTTTCACCCGCTTTCACCCCCCGCGCGGCAAAAAAACGGCCATCTTCCCTTTACTTTTGACACATAAACAGGTATAATGCACGTATCATGGCGCAGGTTGTGCTTGGCGTTTTTTTCACAATCTCACCTGTGCCGACACAGACAGGATGCGGTTTTATGCAGGTCATCACTCCGCTTTTTAACCTGGCGGATTTCCCGGAAAACACCCGCGCGCTGACGCCGTGTACACTCCAGGGCGAAACGGTCGGCGCGTTTTTTCTTGCTCCCCGGCGCGCCATCACCGATGTGTACGCGCGCGTGATGCGCGCGCTCCCCGCGGGGCGCGTGCTGCTGCTCTACATCGACGGGCTGGGCTATTCGCTCTACGAGCGCGCCTGCCCTGCCTCGCTGCCCTTTATCCGCCGCACGTTCGCCTGCACGGCGGCGCGCACCGCCTATCCGCCGCTGACGCAGCCGTGCATGGCCTCCATGCTCACGGGCGTCTGGCCGGATGCGCACGGCGTGCTCTCCCGCCGCGATCACAGGCCGCGCGTGCCCTCGCTCATGGCCGTGCCAGGCGCCATGCTCATTGAGGCGGACAGCGAGCTGCTGGCCTTGGAGCAGCCGCCCGTGCTCACCCTTGCGCAAGCGGGCGAAAGCGTGGATGCCGCCGTGCTGCGCGAGGCGCTCAAGGCCGTGCGCACGGATGCGCCGCTCGTCATCGTGCACTTCCACGGGCTGGACGACATGGAGCACGACGTGGGCGACGATGCGGCGCGCCTGCGCGGCAAGCTGCTGGAGCTCGACGACGCCGTGCGCGCCCTCTGCGCCGGCTTTCACGGCACGGCCATCCTCTGTGCCGACCACGGCGCGCACCGCGACGGCGCATCGGCCGGGCACGGGCGCTTTGACTGCCGGGACATGTTCGTCCCCTACGGGGAGGCGGTTTTGTGAAGGGGCTCAAAGAGGGCTTTGAATCGCTGCCGCGCACGCGCGTGACGGTGCGCACCACCAGCGCATCCGGCCCGGCGCGGGAAGATGTGATGGACGCCATCCCGCTTTGCAGCGCGCTGGAGCAGCCCGTGCGCACCCGCGTCATCGTGCGCGCCGAGGACGGCGCGGCGCTCGCGCTTTCCCCGCAGGATGCCGCCTGCGCCTGCCTGGCGCCGCTTGGAGATGGCATCTGGCAGCTCATCTTCCCAAAGGATTCCACGCGCAGGCGCTTTCTCAAGCATCCGGTCGCCTTCGAGGCAGACTGAGCGCTTTTCCGACGGCAAGGGCATCGTTCTCATCAGAACAGGAGGACTCGCATGAAGATCATCACCATTGTGGGCATTCGCAAATCCGGCAAGACGAGCACCGTGACGGCGCTCATCGAGGCCATCCGCCGCCGCGGGCAGCGCGTGGGCACGTGCAAGACCGTGTTCTGCCCCACGTTTTCCATCGACCAGCCCACCAGCAACACCGCGCGCCACACGCGCGCGGGCGCACAGCTCGTCTGCGCGCGGGCCAAGCACGAGACCGCATTCATTCACCCGCAGGCGCTCTCGCTCTCGGAGATTCTGAGCGCCTACGCGGGGTTTGACTACGTGCTGCTGGAGGGCGACTACCTCTCGCCCGTGCCGCGTCTGGTCGCCGCCCATGGGCAGGAAGACGCGCTGGCCCGCATGAACGACCTGACGCTCGCCTTCGTAGGGCGCGTCAGCGCCCGGCCGGAGATCGAGCTGCCGCTGCCGCGCTTCAACGCGCTTGACAATGTGCAGGCGCTGCTCGGCTTCATCGACGCACACGTGCCGGACATGCAGCCCTCCCCTGCGCTGGATATGCCGCTGCCGCCGGTTGCCGGCGTGACGGACGACGGCTTTTGCCAGTGCGGCTGCCACCACCACCAGCAAAAGCAGGATGCCGTGCAGGTGACGGTGGGCGGCAAGGCGCTCACGCTGAGTGAAGCGCAGCGCGCGCAGGTGCTTGCCTGGGCACAGGAGGCGCGCGCATGACGGACGACATGCCGGTGCTTCGCCGCCACATCTTCCTGACGGGCGAAAAGCAGGTTGGAAAATCGACGCTGCTGCGCAAGCTGATCGACCGCCGCGCGCTTGACTGCGCCGGGTTTGAGACGCGCGCCTTCTATTTGGAAGGAGAGCGCCGCGGCTTCACGCTGCACGGGCGCGTGCAGATGCCCGCGTTTGAAAACGACTGCGTGGTCTGCGCGCGCGTCGGGGAGCGCAAGAGCGTGCCGGTGCTGCCTGTTTTTGAGGAAAACGGCGTGCGCATGCTGCAGCTGAGCCTGAGCGCGCCCGCGCCGTTTCTGCTGATGGACGAGCTGGGCAGGCTCGAGCGCCAGGCGGGCGCGTTCTGCGCGCAGGTGCTTGCCTGCCTTGACAGCGGCAAGCGCGTACTGGGCGTGCTCCAGCGCTGTGACGCGCCGCTCGTGCGCACCATTGCCGCACGGGACGACGTGACGCTACTTGACATCACGCCGGAAAACCGGGATGCGTGGCTTTTGCGCCTGATGCGCGCGCTCTGACGCGCGGGGCGCAAAGCCCGCCTTAAAACCGCCTGTTTAAAAAGAGAGGATGCCGGGCCTGATGCCGGGTCCCTTCTTTCCTCTGTGCAGGGCAAAGCCGTTTGCATCAGGCCCTGCATTTCCCCCGCGCGGCCATGCAGGCCGCGCGAACCACCTATGAAAGGAAAACGCTATGCTCAACCGAATCTTTCTTTCCGCCGACATCGAAGGCACCTGCGGCATTGCTCACTGGGATGAAACCGAGCTGGGCAAGCCCGACTACGCCCCCTTCCGCCAGCAGATGACCCGCGAGGTCGCCGCCGCCTGCGAAGGGGCGCTGGCCGCCGGCAGCGAGGACATCCTCATCAAGGACGCGCACGACAGCGCGCGCAACCTGATCCCCGGCGAGCTGCCCGAGGGCGTGCAGATCTTCAGGGGCTGGGGCAGCGACATTCACTCGATGATGTCGGGCATCGACGCCAGCTTCTCCGGCGCCATCTTCACGGGCTACCACTCCTCCTCCAACACGGACAAAAACCCCCTCTCCCACACCATGAACCTGGACAACACGTCCGTGCGCATCAACGGCATTCAGGCCAGCGAGCTGGTCATCAACGCCTTTGCCGCCGCGCTTTACGACGTGCCGCTGCTGATGGTCACGGGCGATGCGGGCGTGTGCGAGCAGGCCAAGCAGCTCAATGCGAACATCTTCACCGTGCCGGTCAGCCGCGGCTGTGGCAACGGCTCCATCTCCATCCATCCCGCGCAGGCCGTGCGCCGCATCCGCGAGACCGCGCAGCAGGCCGTGCAGGCGGGCATCGAGCACCCCGAGCGGTTTGCCATCGTGCTGCCCCATCACTTCGACGTGGAGGTCGAGTTCGTCAAGCACAGCCGGGCCCGCCGCGCGAGCTTCTACCCCGGCGTAAAGCAGACGGGGCCGCGCAGCGTGCGCTTCTCCTCCGACGCCTATTACGACGTGCTCCGCTTCTTCCTGTTCTGCCTGTGACGGGAACCGGGCGCAACAGCGCATAAAACACAAAAGAGAAAGACCGTCTTTTAAGCGCGAACGCGCGAAAGACGGTCTTTTTTGTATGTGCCTGATAAACGGCATGTTTCCTGTTCGGATGATCCGAGGCCGTGAGCCTTCGCTTATGCGCTTCGCTCGACGCTCAGCCGGTCGGCCACCAGCGCGATGAATTCCCCGTTTGTGGGCTTATCATCCAGCGAGCAGACGTTCTTGCCGAACGCCTCATCCAGCGCTTCGATGCGGCCGCGGTTCCACGCCACCTCGATGGCGTGGCGGATCGCACGCTCCACCTTGCTGGACGTGGTGCCAAAGCGGTGCGCGATTCCCGGATAGAGCTCCTTGGTGATGCGGCTCATCAGTTCCGGGTTCTCGATCACCATGCGCACGGCCTCGCGCAGGAACTGATACCCCTTGATGTGCGCCGGGATGCCCACGGTCAGAAACAGGTTGGCGATGCGCTCCTCCAGGCTCTCGTTTCCGGCCTTCTGCGCATCGCCGATCATGCGCGCGCCGATGGCCTCCGCCTTCAGGCTCTCGCCCGCCGCCTCATACACCCGCTGCGCGAGCATCATGAAATCAAACGGCTTGACCATGTAGTAGTTCACGCCCAGGTTGATCGCCCGCGAGATGAAGTCGTCCCGCCCGAGCGCCGTCAGCGCGATGACGCCCGGCTGCTTGGCCAGCTTCATCGCCTGAAGCCGCTCGAGCACCGCATACCCATCCATCTGCGGCATGATCATGTCGCAGATGAGCACATCCGGCTCCTGCTCCTGCACCATCTGAAGCGCCTCCACGCCGTTGGCTGCCGCGCCGACAACCTCAATGCCGCTTTGCTCCTGCAGGTATTCCGTGACCATATCCCGAAGCTGCAAATTGTCATCCGCCACGACAACCCGAACTGTTTCCATGAAAAACCCTCCCGTATCTTCCCGCATATGCGCTGCATGCCTGTGCGGCTGTGTGCCCTGCGGCCCTGCTGCGGCCTGCTTTTTTCCGGCACATTTTCATATATATGCCACCGCGCGCGCTTTAGAATCGGATTCATGCAGATTTGCAGGAATCCGGAAGAATTTTCGCGCGGCGGGTCAGATTTCGATCACATACGGCCTGAGCAGATCCATGATCCTGTCCGCCGTCCGGGGCGCGTAGCGCGGCGACTGCGCCATCGTGACGAAGTCGTATCCCGTTTCACAAAATGTTTTGTAGTCGTCAACCACCTCGAAGGGAATCACCGGCTCCCTGCCGTTGACGCCCTCCATCAGCGCGGACACGTCGCTGCGCAGCAGGATGTTGTCATCCCAATCGAGGATGTGCGTGGGAATATCCTGCCGGGAATGCGGGTTGCGCACATACACCAGGCGGCTGATCCAGCGAAACGCCAGGGCAAACAGCAGGTAATTGGCCTCGTCGAGCTTGATGCCCGCGCGGTAGTTTTCAATCGTGGGCCGCATCTGCACCTGGCGCGAGAGCACCGCCTTGAGCACGAAATCCGTGCCCGGCGGGCCGAAGGCCAGATCCGAGTGCGTGTCCACATGCACCACCTCAAAGGGGGCGCGCAGCGCGCCCTCCCGCATCCGGTCGCGCCAGAAGTCGAGCGCCTTGTCGTGCGTGTCAAAGATCGCGCCCGGCAGCGGGTGCTCGCGGCTGAGGCCGCAGCGGTTTTCAAAAAAGTCGATGACCTCCTCATCCGCATACGGCATGGCGCAGGCGGGATCGGGCCGCTGCCCCTTGGGCGCCAGCGGGCACGGGCCCGTGAGGAAGAAATCCATGTCCAGATCGAGGACCTTCATATGGCGGTATTCCCTTTCTGCCGCCCGCAAGCGGCCCCAGGCGCATATTGCCCGCACCGCCACAGGGCAGTGCGGGCAAGCGCCTTATTTTTACATCAGTCCGGCCGCCTGCAACTGCGACCTGAGGTTATCCGTGGCACTCTGCAGCGACGTGTAGTCGATCGGCGAGAGCGAGAGCAGCGTCTGCACCGTGCTGATGGCGGTGTTGATCTGCCGGCGCGTATCGTTTGTGATGCTCTGGGAGGAGCCCACCAGCTGATAGGCCGTGAGCGTCAGGTTATACGCATCGTTGACGATGGACTCCAGCTCAGAAGGCGGCTGCGTGGCCGTGTAGGCATCGTGAATCTGGCAGATGTGGCCCGCGATATCCGACGTGCTCTTGAGCGTGGCAAACTCGCCCAGGTACTGGCGGATCGTGCTGCCATAGCTGTCGATGTAGTTGTAGAGCGGGTGCCCCTTGGGGATGAGCACGATGCCGCGCGTCTCCACCGACGATGCCGGGCAGTACTCCGTTGCGAGCAGCCCCGTCTCCGTGCAGATGGACACGGACTTGTGCATGCTGCAATAGGACGTGGGCACGCTGCCCTCGTACCAGTAGTCGGTGATGGTCTTATAGCCCTTGACGTCGTTGTAGCAGGCATCGGTGGCAAGCTGACCGCTGACGCCGCACGTCGTCACGCGCACCAGGCCGTAGTCGCTGGGCGTGCCGTCGATGATCTCGCGGGACTCCAGCCCCTTGGCGGTGTGGATCTTCTCCATGAAGGACTGCCACAGCGGCGCGGCGGCGTTGCCGCCGGTCGCCTGGGAGCTGAGGGCCTTGTAGTTGTCGTGGCCGATCCACACAGCTGCGGAATACCAGCCCGTCATGCCGGCAAAGGTCACGCCCTTGCTGTCGGAGTTGGTGCCCGTCTTGCCCGCGACGACCTGCGAGGAGATCTTGGCCTTCTTGCCGGTGCCGCTTTGCACGGCTTCCTTGAGCATATCCACCACCAGGTAGGCCGTGGAAGGCTTGAACACCTGGTGCCTGTCCTGCTGCTGGTACATATCCACAACGACATTGCCGTTGCTGTCGAGAATCCGGGAGAAGGAAAGCGGCTGCTGATAGACGCCCTTGTTGGCGATGGTGCCAAAGGCCACCGCCATCTGCACGGGCGTGATGCCGGAGGAGCCCAGCGCCAGGCCGAAGGGATCGGCGTTGATGTGGCCGTCGTCCACGCCCATCAGGTGCAGGTACTCGACCGCGCGCGACACGCCGACATACGTCATCAGGATCTGCGCGGCGGCGGTGTTGTAGGAGTTGCGCATCGCCGCGCGGAAGCTCTGCGGGCCGGCATATCCGCCGCCGCCGTAGTTCTGCGGCCAGGAATCGTTGCCGCTCGAGTCCTTCCAGCCTGCAATCGGCACGGGCATGTTGTAGGCGATGGAGGCCGGCGACGCGCCCAGGTCGATGGCCGGGGCGTAGACCGTCAGCGGCTTGATGGAAGAGCCGATGGGCATGTTCATGTCGCAGGCGCGGTTGAGCGTCTTGCGCGCGGTGGGCTTGTAACGCCCGCCGACGATGGCCTTGAGCTCGCCCGTCCGGTAGTCAAACACGCACGCCGCCGCCTGCGGCTGCTCGATCTCGGTGTATGTGCCGTCCGCATTGCGGGACTGGTAGATCTTGTCGGACGGATCGCGCAGGCGCGGATAATCATCCCACGTGGCCAGCGTGTCCTCCACGATCTGCTGAATCTCCGTGTCCAGGCACAGGTAGACGCTGTATCCGCCCGTGCGCAGTTTGTTTTCCATCGCATAGCGGTTGGCAGAGGTGTCCTCCAGGCCGTTGAGATCCAGGAAGGTATCCACCACGTCGCTGATGGCGTACTCCACATAGTGCGGATAGTCGTACAGATCCGTCGATGCGGGCGATTTTTCCAGCACCGTTGCCGTGCTGCGGTCCAGCGCCGCCTCGTATTCCTGGGCGGAGATCATGCCGTTTTCACGCATCTGCCGCAGCACGTAGTCGGTGCGGTCGTTGGTGATATCGGGCGTGTTGCTGCCCTCGGTGTTGCGGGTGTAGAAGTTGCTGCGGGGGTTGTAGTAGTTGGGGCTTCGCGTCAGGCCTGCGAGCATGGCGCACTCGCGCAATGTGAGCTGATTGAGCTCCTTGCCAAAGTAGCCATAGGCCGCCACGCGCACGCCGTAATAGCTGCCGCCCAGGAAGATGGTGTTCAGGTAGCTTTCCAGAATCTGCTCTTTGGTGTAGCGCGTCTCCAGCTCCATGGCCAGGTACGCCTCCTGCAATTTGCGCTTGTAGGAGGATTCCGAAGAGAGCACCGTCTGCTTGATGAGCTGCTGGGTGATCGTGGAGCCGCCTTGCAGCGACCCGGTGGTGATGTTGGTGATCAGCGCGCCGACGATGCGCTTGACATCCACGCCGTTGTGCTGGTAAAACCGCGCATCCTCCACGGCGATGAACGCGTTTTGCAGCATCACCGGAATCTCGTCGATGGACACCATGATGCGGTCCTCGGTGCCCTTGTAGTCGGTGATCAGGTTGCCATTGCTGTCGTAGATGAAGGATGTCTTATCCTGCGAGTCAAGCGCAGCCAGGTCGAGCGTGGGCGCCGTGTCCACAAACGCCTTGGCAATGCCCACCACCGCGCCAATCACCGCCAGCGACGCGCACAGCACCAGCACCACCGTCAGGCGGATTGTGCTGGCGGCGACGCTGAGCAGAAAATTGCGGTTCTTGGTGCGGGGCTTGAAGATCGAGCGCGGCTTGGGGTGGGTCTTGCGCTTGGGCGCCTGCGCGCCGTGTGTGGGCTCGGGCATGCGCGACGTGGCCGTGCGCTCGGCATTTGGGACATGGAGCAGCGTCTTATCCAGATCCGCTTCGCCGTCTTCCTGGTTTTCCATCGGCGTGAGCGGGGCATTTTTCCTTGGTGCAGCGTTGCGGCGGTCTTCGCCGATGCGTTTGGGCATGGTCTGTCCTCCTTAGAACAGGGGATAAAATGCGCCGGAAACAGCGGTTTCCCGCCGTTCCATTTGAACTTGTTCTTCATTATAGCATACATTTCTTCTTTCCGCATCAAAAAACAAAAACTTGGCAGCCCGGCGCAGTGTGCGCAGACGCCCGCCTGCGGCTTTTGGGAATGAGAGCCTCCTTTTCCCGGCACGCAAAAAGGCCCGCCGCCTGCTCCATGCAGACAGCGGACCTTTGCAGATGGAAATCAGATATCGCGCCCGAAGACCTCGATCTGGCGCAGCGCGGGGAAGGCCGACGGCATATCGCACTTGATCAGCCTGTGCAGCTTCAGCGTGCGCACCATGTGGGTGCCCAGCTCGATGTGCTGCGCTCCGTCCTTGCCCTCCAGCTCAAACGTCTTTTCAAAGCCGTCGTCAAGCGTCACGGTGCCCTGCGTCCAATAGGCGTCATGCGGGAAATCCGCGCGCAGGTAGAGCGCCAGCGCGTCGATCTCCACCGTGCGGCCGAAGTCGAGCGTCAGCTCCGCATCCGTGCGCGTGCCGATGCCCCAGCTGCCAAACGGCCACTCGCCGTGCCCGCAGGCGATGTGCTGCCCGTCGATGACGTTGCGCGCGGCAAACGCGCTCTCGTTGCGCGTCTCCACATTGGCCGTCGCGTGCGGATAGGCCGTGACGTCGCCACGCTGGTCGGCCGGGTTGGCCGCAAGATTGCGGTAGTCGCGCCCGGTATCCGGCGCGATGGAGATCAGGTGCAGATCGCCCGCAAAGGCGCTTGGCGGATAGACGGCCAGCCCGTCGCCCGCAAGCGGCGGACGGTAGACAAACCGCTCCTGGGGCAGATACACCCGCGCCGGTTCGACGGCCTGATCGACCTGCACGCGCACGTGCTGCACGCTCGATGTGAAGATGATCTCATCGCCCGGCTCATAGGCGCCGCGGTAGAGCAGCGCCGCCTCGTTTTCCCCCTGTGCGCTGGCGAGCACGCGCCCGCCGCGCTCAATGCTGATGCTGTACATACCGCCTCACGCTCTGGCCATCCACAGCCGCGCGTCGGTGCCGCGCAGCTTGCAGAGGGCTTCCACGAAGAAATAGTCGCCATACAGGATGTTGACGTGACGCCCCGCGCCGTCGTCGTGATAGGACGCGGTGCACTTTTGCAGGATGCCGGGCGCCTCTTCGCTCCAGTCGGCGCACAGGTCGTTGAGCGCGCGCAGCAGGCGCATGGCCGCGGCGCGGTAGGTTTCGCCCTCCTCGCCGCCGACGACATTGGCCAGCTCCAGCAGGCCGCAGGCCGCGCAGGCGCCCGCGATGTTGTCGATGCGCTCCTCGTCCTTGGGCTGGCGGAAGTCGCAGTCCGTCAGGCCATCCTCGCGGATATTGGCGATGAAGTACTTCGCGCAGCGGCGCGCGGCGTCAATGTAGCGCTGCTCGCCGCTGTTGATGCCGCTGAGCGTGAAGCCATACAGCGCCCATGCCTGACCGCGGCTCCAGCTGGAACCCGGCGCATAGCCCTGCCCGCCGGGGCGGTCGAGCGCCTTGCCGGTGTTCGGGTCAAAGATCACGATGTGGCAGCTGCTGCCATCTTCGCGCAGGAACTCGCGCATGGTGGTATCCGCGTGGATCTTGGCGATGGCCGCAAAGCGCGGGTCATGCGTCTTTTCGCTCGCCCAGTACAGCAGGCTCAGGTTCATCATGCAGTCGATGATGGCATAGCCGGTGCGCTCCTCGCCCGGCCACGCGCGGATGAAGCCCGCGGGATTGAACCGCCCCGCCAGCAGCGTGGCCGCGTGCAGCGTGTTGGACAGCGCCCGCTTGTCGCCCGTGATGCGCTCATGCGCGCCGGTGGAGAGCAGGTACATGAAGCCCACGTCGTGGTTGAGCAGGTCAAACGTCATCAGCTCATCCACCAGCATCTTTTCGGTGCGCAGGGCCTCGTCCTTGTATGCCTCATTCCCCGTGGCCTTGTACAGCTGCCACATGATGCCCGGCCAGAAGCCGCCCGTCCACCAGCTGTTTCCGTCAAACGGAGAGGCCACATAGCGGCCGCCCTCGCTCTTGTAGGGGATAATTCCCTGCTGCGCGGCCAGTTTCGCCCCGCGTGCAAACTTTTCGCACGCGCGCGCAAAGGCCTCGTCAACCCATTTTTCCATCGTCGATCTCCTCCACAGTTGGCGGGTTTTCCCATGCGGTACGTCCGCCGGTCTTTGTGCCGAGCACGGCGCTGATGAGCACGTGATCGCCCGGCTCCAGCTTGGCAGTCAGCGTGGGCAGCAGCGTGCGCGGCGCCATCAGGTTGGTGTTGGGCTCGGGCATGACCACCGTGCCCTCGTCATACCCGCGCAGGGCGAGCACACCGCTCACGCCCCAGGGCGCGACAACCGCCGCGCGGTCCGCGCCGGTCACCTCCTCCGGCTTGCGGGCATGCTGCGCATACACTACGCTGCCATCGCAGCCGTCGCGCGAAATCGCATAGCCGCCCTCCGCCGCATACAGCGTGCGGTCGGTATGAATGCGGTGGATGCGGATGTGCCACTCGCCGCGCGGGATGATCCGCGTGTCCACCGTCACCCCCGCAAAGGGATGCCACACGGAACGCACGCAGTCTTCCTCGATCTCGTACTCGTCGCAGCCATAGCGCGGGTGATACGTGTCGCCATCCTCGCTCAGGGCGAGCATGTTGTCAAACGCGCCATCCTTGAGCAGCTTCTGCGCCTTGCAGACGCTGAAGCCAAACACCGTCGAATACACAAACTTCTCGTACTTCGCCTCGTCGTGGCTGTGCTCATGCGCGCGGTTGCCCGCCACATACGCCATCACGTGGCTGTCGTCCGCGCTGCGGGCAATCAGCATCCGCGCATGCGGCTGGCGCGTGAGCGCCGGAGCCGTGTACGGCTCCTCCTGCGCCTGCCAGAAGGGGTGATCCTTGGGCAGCGCCAGGCACAGGAACGACTTCATCGCCCAGTACGGCGAGCCGGGCGCGTTGTAGCCTTCCGCCATCAGCAGGTTCGGATAGCCGTAGCCGATCGTCAGCACGCCGTCGCGGGTGAAGATGGGCTTTTCAAACCACCTGCGCATGTTGCCAAGCAGCAGGTGCTTCATCACGCCAAAGCTCACGCCCGGCGCTTCCTCGCCGGCCAGCGCCATGGCCGCGTAGAACGCGCCCTGCGCAAAGCGGTACGTGAGGCTGCGGCCATAGGGCACGGCCTCCCCGGTGCTGTCAAACCAGCAGGCGAAGTCCGGCGCCATCAGCTTGCCCCGCTCGATGAACTCGCGGCTGCGCGCCGCGTCGCGCTCTCGCATCACATGTGCATACACCATGCCGTAGTAGTGGAACGCCCACATGGTGTAATACTCGCGCTGGTTGAAGTAGTCAAAGTACCAGCCGTCGCCCTCGTAGTGCTCCTCGATCATCTCGAAGTCCTTCTTGAGGCGCTGGGCGTCATAGGGCTGGCCGCAGATCATGAAGCCCATGTTCACCAGCACGCGGAAGAACGTCCAGTTGTTCTTGGGCATGTCGTGGTGGTTGATCTGGTCAAGCCACGCCCACAGGTTCTTCTGCGCCTCCTTGGGCAGGCTGAAGAAGAACTTCTGCGGCGCGAGCGCCATGCCCATGCCGAATACCGCCATCTCCACCAGACGCTGGTCGTAATCCTCCACCTCGCCCCAGTACTCGGGGTGATCGGGGTTCACGCCGTTGATGATGCCCTCGCGCCAGTGCGCCCACAGCGGCTCCACGCCCTCGCAGTCGCCCGCGAGCATCGGCACGATCGCCCACAGCGGGCGTGCAAACGCCTCCATCTGCGCGATCTCATCGGGATACGCCGCGCCGGTGTCGCCCAGGTGCAGCCGGGCCTTGCCCGGGCTGAGCAGATCGACAAGCGGGGTGATCAGTTGAATCGCGGCACGCTCCACATCCTCCCGGGAACGCAGCGGATTGTTCTTGACGCAGTTACCCATCCGATATCAGATCCTTCCAATTGAGAAACTCTGCTTTTGTTCGCATCCCGGTTTGCCAGTGAGCGTGAGCCGCCACAGGCTGCCGGGAAAATTGCGTGCCATGCGCGCATCCGTCACGGGAATCTCCTCGGCGTGCGCGGTGAGCTTGCCGTCATAGCGAAGCGTGAGCGAGCCAAAGCAAACCCGGCCCTCGCCAAGCGCCGGCTTTTCGCGCAGCATGAACACCCAGGTCACCTGCTGCGGCGCGCTCAGGCGCACCGTGTCCTGCAGGGTGATGCCCGCATCCCCGATGCGCAGCGCCCGCTTAAGCGAAAGGACCCCGGCCTGCGCCGGATACGCGCCTGCGATGTCCATCTGCGCGCCGAGCGCATCCGCGCGCACGTCCCTTGCGGCGTACTGCCGCCCGAAGGCCTGCTCCGTGCCGCCGATCAGCGGCACGTTGTGGTTGCGCGCGCGGGTGTTCATCAGCGTGTAGCGCTCGGGCCCGAACGTCTTGGCCGTGTACACGCAGTTGCCCATGTCCACGATCTGCGGCTTCCCGTCCGCGTAGACGATGAAGCTGCCGACGTCGTTGTGGTTGTGGTTTTCGCGGTTGTGCCCGCCCTTGATCGCCGCGTACAGGCCGCCTTTCCGCCAGGAGAACACCTGCAGATCCGGCAGCGCGCCGAAGGCCTCCTCCTGTGCCGGCGGCAGATCCGCCGCTTTTTCAAACAACGCGTGCAGCACGCGGTTCATCTGCGGCGTATCCAGCGGCCGGACGCCCGCATTCTGCGCGAGCATCTGCGCGCCCAGCGCCACGAGCTGCGGGTTTTCCGTGCGCTCGCCAAAGCGCATGAGCCGCTCCCCGTCAAGCCGGGGTTTGACGTCGCAGTCCGCAAAATTGATGAAGTATTCCCCCGCCACGTGCGCCTTCACCGGAAAATCGCCGATGCGGCGGATCAGCGGTTCGCCAAAGAAACTGACGCGCCCTGCGGTGGCTTCATACACGCTTTCCAGCGCGTCAAACAGCGCCGCGCCCGCCATGTTGAAGTAAGCCGCGCCCTCGTCGCACCCGCCGTCATCGGGCAGCACCGCCAGGTAGCTGTCGAGCATGCGCATGCCCCGCGCGATGCCGCCGCTGCGGCGGTACTTGTCGCGCTCCAGGAGCAGCAGCACCTCGATCACATTGGAGACGATCCAGGGCGTCCAGTTGCACATGTCGTGGCGGATCATGCCCATCCACCAGAAGTCATCGTGCGTCAGAAACGGGGTGATCACCCGCCGGTCGATCTCGCTTCGCACGCGCCTGGCGATCAGCGGGGACACCGCATCGAGCTTATTCTCGAGCAGCTCGAGCACGTCGGCCAGCGCGGCCGCCGTCTGCGCCGCAAACAGATCGACATACGGGTTGGTCACATCGGGCAGGGGGCGCTCGCTTATCGGCGGCACGCCCGGGTGCTCGCTGCCATTGTGCGCGCTGAGCACCCATGTGCTCTCCTCGCAGATGCACCACAGGCCGTCGATCACGGCATCCAGATACGCGCCGTCATTGCACAGGCACTCGGCAATGGCCGCGCCCATGAGCAGCTCGCGCCGCCTGAAATAGGGCGCCTCGTAAACCTGGCGGTTGCCGCTTCGGGTGAAGGCAAGAAACTGCGTCGCCGTCAGCATGGGATAGCCGCCCAGCGCCTCATCGCCCCAAGCGGCGATGGCGCGGCGCTTTTCCTCGGCAAGCCCCTCCCACGCCGCGCGATCCGCGCAGCGCGGGTAGGGATGATAGGCGCCTGGCGCGCAAAGCAGCGCCCCGAGGTCGTGCGTTTGAAGATACTCCGCAAACACGGTTTCATCCTCCGGGGAAGCAATCCCCTCAGATCAGGCGAGCGGCCGTCCAGCACAGCCCCCTTGCGGGAACTGCGCCGAAAAAAGCGGCCGCTCTGTGTTCAAACGGGCATCAGCCCTTCATGCCGGTGGTGGCAATGCCTTCGATGAAGTAGCGCTGCAGGAACAGGAACACGATGGTCACAGGCAGCAGCGAGCACAGCGACGCGGCCATGATCAGGTTGTAATCGGCGGAGAACGCCTGAATGAAGCGGCGCAGGCCGACCTGGATGGTCTTGTTCAGATCGCTGGTGAGGTAGATCATCGGGCCCATGTAGTCGTTCCACGTGTTGACGAACGTGAAGATGCACAGCGTGGCGATGGCGGGCTTGGACAGCGGCAGGATGATGCGCGCCCAGATGCCATACTCGGACAGGCCG
>DVJV01000006.1 GCA_018716525.1 Candidatus Ventricola gallistercoris | reverse complement strand
CCTGTGAACACCCGTTTTTTAGATACTTGTTCATGAACAGTTCTCTTTCACCGGGTGATTCATCCCCCTTGGTATATCCAGTCTGGAACATGTACCAATATGACAGACTCAGTCACGTCCCGAATTCCTCATCACACAGCGAGAGCGTACGCGCTACGACAGTGTCCATATCGAAGTAGCGGTATTCTGCCAGCCGCCCGCAAAAAAGCACGTTCTCCTCCGCGTCGGCCCACGTCTTATAGCGCTGGTAGAGCGCAGAATTCTTCTCGTCGTTGACGGGATAGTAGGGGTCATCGCCGCGTTCCATTCCCTGCTGTATCCGCGGCTGATGATGGTATGCGGCAGGCTGTTTCCCTGCGCATCCCGACCGAACTCAAACCACTTGTGCTCGATGATGCGGGTATAGGGTGTTTCCCTGTCCGTGTAGTTGACGACCGCGTTGCCCTGATAGTTGTCCACATCCAGAATTTCGTGCTCAAAGCGCACGCAGCGGTATTCCAGCGTGCCAAGCGAATAAGCGAAGTACGCGTCGATCGGCCTGGTATAGATCACCTTGTCCGCCACGCTGTCAAAGGTGCTCTTCTCCTTCAGGTAATCGGTGTCCAGATGCACCTCGATGCCCTCCAACATCCGCTCGATCATCCGCGTATAGCCGCCGATGGGAACGCCCTGATAAACGCGCGTCGAAGTAGTTATTGTCAAATGTCATGCGCACAGGCAGGCGCTTGATGATGAAGGCGGGCAGGTCGCGCAGTCGCGTCCCCACTGCTTCTCCGTATAGCCCTTGACGAGCTTCTCGAAGATATCCCGCCCGACGAGGGAAATGGCCTGCTCCTCGAGGTTCTGCGGCTACCCAATGCCCGCCTTGCGGCGCTGGCGCTCGATCTCGGCGGCAGCTTCGGCGAGGGTGGTCACGCCCCACATCTTATTGAAGGTGTACATGTTGAAGGGCAGCGAGTACAGTTCTCCCTGGTAATTGGCCACGGGGCTGTTGGTGTAGCGATTGAAATCCGCGAAGCGCTGCACATAGGGCCTGTGCAAGCCACCGGCTTTGCCGGTGGTTTTGACTGATCTTCCGAATCCTCACTCAATCAGCCTGCTCTCCCTGAGCAGGATCTCAATATCCGTTCCCTTCACCTTTTTGAGCACAATCCTCAGCAGCTCGTGCTCCATGAAGCCCAGCTTCACGTCGGTGATCGGCTTCTTGTCGATGGCGTAGTAGCAGGCGCGCAGCAGCTCGCGCACGTCATACTTGCTGCCCCAGACCTCCGGCACGCCGCGGTCGACGTTCAGCAGCGTGTAGACCGCCTCCATGCCCGTGCGCATCGAGTATTCGATGGTGAAGATGGTGTCGCGGGGCGTCTCCGTGAACTGGCCGAGGAAGGCGAAGTTGACGGATCCGTCCGGCACCACATGCGGGCGATCCTCATTCTTCCTGGGCTGGAAGAAGGCGTTGATGTAGGGCATGAAGCACGTCGTGGTGTTGCAGGCGTCCGCCGCCAGCGCGTCAATCCGCTCCTCCGGCACGCCGATGTGGTAGAGCCACTCCCGGCAGACCTCCTCGCCGGTGCATTCCCGCATGGGCTTTTTCACGTAGTTGCCCGGCTTGTTGGTGTTCAGCGCGTAGAGCCAGATGAGCACCATGTTCTTGTCCTGCGATTTGAACTGCGGCTGGCGGTTGATCGTCCAGGAGAGGTACCAGTTCTCGGTGCTGTCCTTGACGGTCACGATGCCGCCGGTCGTCACCTTCCCGGCGCGGGGATCGCGCTGGCAGATGTCCATGATGTGGCGGATGATTTCCTCGTTCGAGGTGGCGACCGTCGCGCTCATCCAGTTGGTCGCCTCGATGTCACTGCAGAAGGCGTCCGGGTTGCCGAACTCGCCATGCGTGGCCTGCGCAGCAATCGCCTTCCACATGTCCCACGATTCGCCGCGCCCATTCTCCAGACCGCTCAGGTCCGGGGCGTGCGTCTGGTCGCCGTAGCAAGTGGAATCCGTGCAGCAGCCGTTGGTGATGAACACCAGGTCGTCCTCGATCAGGTCGATGGTCTGCTGCTGCCCGTCCTTGACATAGACGATCTGACGGGCGATCTTCCTGTCGCCCACCGTCTCGATGACGACGTTCTTCACGTCCATGCCGTACTCGATGCGCACGCCGTGGGATTCTAGATACTTGACCAGCGGCAGAATCAGGCTCTCATACTGGTTCAGCTTCGTGAAGCGCAGCGCGCTGAAGTCCGGCAGGCCGTCGATGTGGTGGACGTAGCGGCAGAGGTAGCGCTTCATCTCCAGCGCGCTCGACCAGCGCTGGAAAGCGAACATCGTCTGCCAGTACAGCCAGAAGTTCGTCTCCCAGAAGGAATCGGGCAGCACCTCGGAAATCTTCTTGCCCTCCAGCTCCTTTTCCGGCGTGATGAACAGCTTGGAGAGCGCCATGGCGGACGCCTTGTCCAGCCCGAACTTCTTATCGGTGTGCGCGTCCTCGCCCTGATGCACGGTGGCGCGGCACAGCGAGTAGTTGGGATCGTGCTTGTTCAGCCAGTAATACTCGTCCAGCACGGACGCGCCGGGCGTTTCCAGCGAGGGCACGTCGCGGAACATGTCCCACATGACCTCGAAGTGGTTGTCCATCTCGCGCCCGCCGCGCATGAAGAAACCCTTCGTGACGTCCTTGCGTCCGTCGCAGCTGCCGCCTGCCAGCTCCAGCTTTTCCAGCAGATGAATGTGCTCGCCCTTCATCTGCCCGTCGCGCACCAGATAAAACGCGGCGGTCAGGCCGGCCAGACCCGTGCCGATGATGTAAGCGGATTTCTTGTCAACGCCCTCCGGCTTCTCGGGATGGGCAAAGGATTCGTAGGTACCAGCGGAATAATACATATTTCAAACCTCCTGTTGCTTGGTGATGGTTTCATTATAGAAAAAAATCAGGAGGTTTTCCATAAACAGAAGCCGCTCCGTGATGAAAGCTTCATCACCGGGCGGCTTCTGTAAAGCTTTTTATCAGATTGCGTCAAATGATGGACTGTACGCTGAACCTTTGCAGCCCCTGCGCGATGTTGCCCTTGATGAGCGTCACCAGATGATCTACCAGCGCCTTCGGGTCCTGCTGCATGTCGTCCTTGATCCAGTCGAGCATCAGCCCGATGAACACATAGCTATATACGCGCGCGATGAACGCCTTGTCCTCGTCCCGAACGGTCATCCCGGCGGCCTCCTCGTTGATGACGTCCAGCAGCAGATGATCCACCAGCGGCCTCAGATACCGCTCCACCTGCTCCTGATGCACGCAGCGGTACACGTTCATGATGAAGGGCTTGTTGGCCCGCACGGCCTCGAAGATCTGCAGAAAGCCCTCCTGCCATGTGGCGTAGGTTTTCTTCTCCTCCAGCGCGGCCCGGGCATCCTCCAGACAGGCCCACTCCACCAGATCGTAGATGTCCTTGAAGTGATAGTAGAAGGTCATGCGGTTGATGCCGCAGTCCTCGGCAATATCGTTGATCGTTATCTTCGTCAGGGGCTTTTTCAGCAGCAGATTCTTGAGCGACCGCTCCAAAGCCCGCTTTGTGATCTTAGACATGTCATCATTCCCACCTTATAAATCGAAGAGCTTGTGTTCCAGCGTCTTTATGATACCACAGAAGCCGCATCCGTTCCAGTGGCAATCGCGCATGCGCACGGCATGGAAATCATGGCATAGCTTAAACTTTCATTTCCACTGGATGAGCCGGTGGTTTTCGTTTGGATAATGACAAGGCGCCGGGCCGTTGCATCATCAGGGCCTGACGCCTTGTTTTTCAAGGTTGTGCGTCGCTGTCATTTGAAAAGGCCACTTCGGCCAGAACTGCCTGTCCGGCAGAGAGATATTCCAGCTTGATCGACTTGCGCTCCAAGAACCAACTCTCCACAGCCTCCCAGGCAGCAACCCAACCAGCGATGCTCAGAAACTCCATGAAGACCGGGTTGGAAGCAGAAAGCTCCAGCGCGAAATAGAGCGCCAGGAGGATGACGCCAAACATCGCCAAGCCGATTGTCTTCAGCCGATTGATCCGCAAATCCTCCTTTTTATCCCGCAGGTTGTACATGTAGTGCTCCTGAATGACCTCGCGCACGGTTTGCTGTGTGTCCCCGTCCGGTACGTGCCCATGAAAGCAAATCCGAACCGGGTATTTCAGGGGAATCGTGTACAGCTTTTCATCAATCAGCTCATAAATCGCGCCGCTCAGATCCCGCTGCTTTTGATATGTCAGCGGATTGAACAGCTCCGCGCCGTCAAACAGATTGACGTCAATCTGTGCTCTTCCATCGTCACAGAGGTACTCGCGCTCCGTCATTTCATCGGCGGAGGGAATCCGCTGTTCCAACTGCTGCATCTGCGCAAGCAACGTCTTCATCCTGTTCATGATCGCTCCTTTCCCGGCCAGGCCGGTTTTCTCGTTTCCCGGCGCGTCAGAGCCCTTGAGGCCGACAGCTGGTATCGCTAAGCGCCTTTCTGTGCCTGGCCATCCTGCTTTCAAGATTCAGCCGGTTCGTGCTGTGCTTGAGCAGCACGAGAAACTCGATGATGCGCTCGCGGCTCTCCTTGGGCAGTTCCATCATGCGCGATATGGAGCCCGTCATGGTCCTCAGGCGGTCCCTGCGGATCTCGGACAGCGTGGTCGCCCCGGAGGCATACAACACGTCAAACAGGCACTCCACGGCTTGCCGCCGCTCATCCATAGACATCTGCTGGAGCCATGTGCGGACGGCCTGGTCCACCCGGAGGCTCCCAGACGTCAACGCATCCAGCTCCACAAAGTGATTGCCAACGATCTCCCAGGAAAAGCCGTCGTGCTGCAGAATGCCGATTTGCAAGCTGTCCACGATTTTGCGATGCTCATCGTGGGAGAGCAGCATGCCCACGACGGACGATTTAGGGACAATCGAGTGAATCGCGTGGGCAATTCGCCGGTATCCGTCGGAGGCGAGTAGTTCCTCCTGAAATCCCGGGCCGTCATTGGACCACACGGCTTTGATCCGCTTCTGGATATCGACGGGGGCGAAGGAGGCGGCATACACGGCCAGATTGCCGCCCTTAGAGTGGCCGCCAAGAAGCAGCTGCTTTTCAGGATAGCGTGATGCAGTCTGGATCAGATAATGCACGGCTTCCCTGTGCGAGGGAATTTCCGGCATACAGGTGAGCAGGAAGTCCTCCTTCCAGCCCGCCAGATCATCCGTCGTGCCCCGGAAGGAGAGGTAGAGCTGCCGGCTGCTGATGTGGATGCAGATCGCATCAAACTGCTTGGCGTTCGCCGCGTCGAACAGGTCCACGCGGGAGGACAGCTTCATCCGCCGGTAGCGGCGGGAACGGGCCATCAGATACAGGAGCCACCGCAGCGACTCCTGCGAATTGCTGGCGGTGCGCGGCGGATCAGGGACCCCGGTTTCCTGAAAAACCTTGTGTGCGGCCTGCTCGACGGTGATCTCGCCTTGTCCGGGCTCTGGGATGATCTGCTTAAAGTCGAAGTAGCTCAGCATGGAGAGGATCAGGTTGTCCACCTCGCCAAATGGGCTTTCGGAGAGCGTCAGGTCGCCGCGCCACTGGATATACGCAAAGATGTTGCCCATCGCTATTCCTCCGTCGGGAAATCGGTGGGCTTCATGACCTTCACCGCGCACAGCGCGACGCACAGACTGAGGATGCCTTCCGCTAGCAGGGAGATGCCCATCAGCCCGGTGAGCACCTGCGCACTCTGCGAGGGACGCAGCATCAGCAGCATCCCCGCTATGCCGGCCAGAATTGCCATGACCAGAATCAGCCACCACGTTTGGAGGCCGAAGCGCCGCGCGTCCAGCGACGTCTGGATTTTGAGCAGACCATCCGCCAGAACGGCAATACCCAGAATGACGCACAGAAAGCTCATCACATCCTCTGGGCGCAGCAAAACGACGACACTCAACGCCATGAGAAGGATGCCGAATGCCAGATCGTATTGAAAGGCCAGCTGATACTGATCACGGGAAAGATATCCAATCAGCTTGATGACGCCGGATACCCCCAGAACGAGGCCGACCACGATGCCGATTACCGACAGGGACAATCCCGGCATCAACAGCATCAACAGGCCGAGAGCGCATAATATGATCGAAATGACGATATAGGCTTTCTTCGCTGCCCGAATGAGCCTGACAGAATCCATAGGTGTTCCTCCTCTGTGTTGATTACATCCCATGAGGGTAAGGAAGCGTATGTGCTCCGGATGGCTGCAAAAAGTATAGCAGAGTGTCGTCCGTTCGGAAAATAGGCACATCTCAAGCGCTGTTCTAAAACTGTACATTCCTGCCTTCTTGGCTGAAAAACAGACACTTGCGCTCAAATGCACAAAAAGCAGGCTGTGCCTGCCCCCATTTCCGAACAGCTATGCAAAAGCAAGTTGCTCCGTGCTCGCTGTACGATTGTTTGCGCAATTCCCTATACGGCAAAAAGGCGGGATCGCTGTGACCCCGTCTTTTTGTGTTGTGCTTCAAATCTGTGTGCTCCGAAGAAGCAGATCTTTGACTTCTCCTTCGCGCAGCTTGCATAAGCGGGTCATATCCTGCAAGAAGCTTTCTTTCATGCTGTTGTTCAGCCAGTTCATGATCTGACCATAACACTCGCAGGAATACGCCTCAATGATAATCCGCTGATCATCCTCCTGAATCCGGATACTGCCCAGATCATCCATTGCCTTGTCCATATACCGGGTGACAGT
>DVJV01000253.1 GCA_018716525.1 Candidatus Ventricola gallistercoris | reverse complement strand
ATTCCACCCGCAACAGCATATATTGCTATTGATTTTATGTATATTGCTCTTTATCGTTTCCCATCTCAATATTCCCCAATTCTTGCATGTTCGCAGGAAACTTGATATAATCGGATTGCGGCATCCGGCCAAAGCGGGAGGACAGCTTATGGGCAGTATCCGGTACGATTTTCCGCAGAACACGCGCAGCAGCCTGGAGCTGCTCTATCTGGCCAGGTCAGAGTACGATGCCTCCTGGCACTCCATCGTGCACACACATCCGCACGTGGAGCTCTTTTACTGCCTGGAAGGCCGCGGAATACTCCATGTGGAAGGGCAGGATATTCCCATCCGCCAGGACGACCTGATCCTCATCAACCCCTTCGTGGAGCATACCGAGCGCTCATTGCCGGACAATGGGCTGCACTATGTGGTGCTGGGCATAAGGGGCCTAGAGTTCCTTTCCCCCGGTGGAAACACCATTCCCTATCACCTGCTCAACTTCCGGGAAAGCCGCGGGGAGCTGCTCCCCTACCTCTTTGACCTGATCCGGGAGGCAGATGCCAGACAGGCAGACTACATCGTGGTGTGCCATCACATTTTAAGCATCCTGCTCTCCAAGGTCTACCGGCACAGCGCCTTTGACCTGACGTGTGCGCCCGCTCGCTCCCCGGGAAAAAACTGCATGGACATCAAGCGCTACATCGACGCGCACTTCACCCAGCCGCTCTCGCTCGATCAGCTCGCTGAACGCACGCACATCAGCAAATATCATCTGGTGCATGCCTTCCGCCGGGCTTTCGGCGTGCCGCCAATGTCCTACCTGCTGGACAAGCGCATCCGCGAAAGCTGCCACCTGCTCGAGCAGACAAACCACCGCCTCGCCGACATCAGCAACATGGTGGGTTTTTCGTCCCCCAGCTATTTTTCCCAGTGCTTCAGGCGCATGGTGGGAAAAAGCCCCGCCGATTACCGCCGCGCCTGCCGCGATGCGCAGGCCCGTTCGGCTCCACAGGCAAATGACGCCCCGCTGCAGCCTGAACCCCCTGCATAGCAGATGAGCCTTCTGTGCAGCCAACGCCCCCCGCCAGAAAACGCCTGTGCGCCTGCGCTCTGGAGGCGCTGCCATGCAGACTGCGCCGACCGGATTCCCGGCGCCGCGCGTTTTATCTCTTCTGCCAGATTTCCGATTGACAGCTTGTGCATCTGCCGGTTTCTCACCCATCTGCTGCCCGCAACCGAACAAATGCCCGGCAGCGCTCTGCTTCCTATTGCGCTTCATTGACCAAACGACATATTATATTAAAAGGAGACTATCCCATGATTGGCATCATTGCAGCTATGAACGTGGAAATGGATTCGCTCCGTTCCCACATTGAAAACCCCGTCAGCGAAACCATCAGCGGCATTCGCTTTGTCAGCGGCACGCTGGAAGGCCGCGAGGTTGTCACAGCGGTATGCGGCATCGGAAAGGTCTTTGCCGCACTCTGTGCCCAGACCATGATTCTGCGCTATCACCCCGAATGCATCATCAACACGGGTGTAGCCGGCACGCTCACCAACGACCTGGGCGTCGGTTCGGTCGCCATTTCCTCCGCCGTCGTCCAGCACGATATGGACTCCTCCCCGCTGGGCGATCCGGTCGGGCTGATCTCCGGAATCAACAAGGTTTCCCTTCCGGCCGACGACACGCTCACCGGCCAGCTCAGCGCCTGCGCCAAAGTGCTGGGAATTCGCACGCGGACGGGCGTGATCGCCTCGGGCGACCAGTTTATCGCAGACAACGCGCGCAAGGATGCCATCACCCGCACGTTCGGCGCCATCGCTTGCGAGATGGAGGGCGCAGCCATCGGGCAGGTGTGCTATGTCAACCGGGTTCCCTTCTGCGTGCTGCGCACTATTTCCGACAACGCAGACGGCTCCTCCTCTTCCGATTATCCCACATTTGTCTCCATGGCTGCGGAGCAATCCGTCCGCCTGCTGCTCACCTTTTTGCGCAGCTGATCCCCTCTCCTTCCCGCCTTGTGTTTTTCCTCTCGACATTTAGCCTGACAAGCGATATAATGAGGGAAACTACACGATTTTCCCTTGTGGAAACAGAGAGGTTGTTTTTCTACCATGAAGATCACCGCAGCAAAACCCTTGAACGTCATACAGCGCTATCTGCTGCTGACCGTCGGCATTCTCATTACGGCCGTCGGCGTGTACTTTTTCAAATTCCCCAACAACTTCTCCACGGGCGGCGTCAGCGGTCTTTCCCTGATTCTCGGCCGCCTTCTGCCCTCTCCGCTGCTCACCCCCAGCACGCTTGTGCTTATCATCAACACGTTGCTGCTCATCGTGGGTTTCATCTTTCTGGGGCAGAATTTCGCATTCAGCACGGTTTACTGCTCCATGGTGCTCTCCCTGAGCCTGACAACCATGGAAAAGCTGTGGCCCATGTCCGGCCCCATGACCAATCAGCCCTTCCTTGAGCTGTGCTTTGCTGTGCTTCTGCCCTCGTTTGGCTCCGCCATTTTGTTCCATCTGGATGCGTCCAGCGGCGGTACGGACATCATCGCCATGATCGTGCGCAAATACACCAGCCTGAACATCGGCACCGCATTGATGATCGCTGATGCGTTGATCACGCTCGCCGCCCTGTTCTGCTTTGGCGTGGAGGCAGGCCTCTTCTCCATCCTCGGTCTGCTTCTCAAGTCGGTGCTTGTAGACTTTGTCACGGACAGCTTCCGCACCAAAAAGTGCTTCCAGATCATCACCTCGACGCCGCAGCCCATTGTGGAATTCATCACTGTGACGCTTCACCGCGGTGCAACGCTGGAAGACGTCTACGGCGCCTATCATCACGAAAAGAAGACCATGATCATCACCGTGCTCACCCGTGCACAGGCGCTCGCACTTCGTCGGTTCATCCACGTCAATGATCCGCATGCGTTCATGGTCATCACTGCCTCTACCGAAATCGTAGGCAAGGGTTTCCTGGCCAGTTAACCTCAAATGACAAACCCACCGGCAATTCCCGGTGGGTTTCAGCGTGTCGAAAAAGTCCGCCTGCGGCGTCCTTTTCCG
>DVJV01000252.1 GCA_018716525.1 Candidatus Ventricola gallistercoris | reverse complement strand
TGAATGGGCGCCATCTTGAACACGCGCTTGCCATGGGTCTTCTTGAAATAGGCGATCTGAATGATATCCGACAGGCTGCTCATGAGCATCCAGAATGCGATGAGCACCAGAATGAGCGGTTGGCGAAGCATCATGGCCGCAGCAACCACCGCGCCGCCGATAAACATGGAGCCGGTGTCGCCCATAAACATCTGCGCCGGATAGCAGTTGCGCGAAAGAAAGCCCATGAGCGCGCCGCACAGCGCCGCGCAGCCCACGCCGAGGCTATCCAGCGACGCGGCACCGCAGAGCACGGCCAGGGTGGCAAAGTCCACCATGGAAACGCTGGAGAGCAGACCATCCAGCCCGTCCAGCAGGTTGGCGCTGTTGGTCGTGCCGACGATGATGAACATCATGATCGGAATGTAGAGGATGCCCAGATCCCACTGGATGCGCAGGAACGGCACCTCGATGACCGATCCCACCTGCGGGTGGAAGTAGCAATAGCAGGAAAAGGCCAGCGCCAGCAGCGTCTGGAAGAACATCTTCTGCTTGGGCGTCAGGCCGCCGTTCTTGCCCCTGCGGATCTTGGTCATATCGTCCGCAAAGCCGATGCACATGTTGCCCAGCGCCATGAGCACCATGGCCAGCAGCATGTTCTGCGTGAGCGGCTCGGAATAGTCGTTCATGATGAGCGCGGTGATGATCATCGCCGCCGCGAACACCAGTCCGCCCATCGTGGGCGTACCCTGCTTCTTTTTGTGCGCTTCGGGCGCAAGCTCATAGATGTTCTGCCCGAACTTGAGCTTGTGCAGCAGCGGCAGCATCTGCCTGCCCAGCACCACGGACAGCACAAACGCGATGAGCAGTGACACCATCATCCTTTGCATAGCCGATCAATCCTCCGAATTCCGGCGCACAGCGCGCCGTCGTGATTTTGTCGTCCCCGAACGATTATTCCTTATGCTGCTCGGCGGCAATCTCGTCAAGCAATTCGGCGACGACAACCTTTTCATCAAACGGATGTTTGACACCTGCGATATCCTGGTACGTCTCATGCCCCTTGCCGGCCAGCACGATGATATCGCCGCCCACCGCGATCTCCATCGCCTGGCGGATGGCCATGCGGCGGTTTTCAATGATCTCATAGCGCGCGCCCGTCGGCTTGATGCCGCGCTCGATGGCCGCGAGAATCGCCATGGGGTCCTCGTAGCGCGGATTGTCGCTGGTAAGGATGACAAAGTCCGCCAGCCTGCCGGCGATCTCGCCCATCATCGGCCGCTTGCCCTTGTCGCGGTCTCCTCCGCAGCCGAACACCAGAATCAGATGTCCGCGGCAGAATTCGCGAACCGTGCGCAGGATGTTCTCCAGCGCATCCGGCGAGTGGCTGTAATCCAGAATCATGCGGTACGGCGTGCGGGTATCGAGCATCTCCACACGGCCCGGCACGGAGACCACGGCTTCCAGACCCTTGCGGATGTCCTCCAGCGATACGCCCAGGATCAGCGCACACGCCGCTGCCGCCAACGCATTGTAGACGTTGAACATGCCCGTCAGCAGCAGGTGAATGCGCTCGGTATGCAGGTTGCGCAAGTTCAGCGTAAAGGATACGCCGCTTTCCGTGATTTCGATATCGCGCGCGAACAGATCCGCCTCGCTGCTGATGCCATACGTCAGCAGCGGGCAGGAAATGCCCTCGCAGACGGCCTGAGCCGTCTCCTCATCGACATTCACGGCGGCATTGCGCACCATGTTATCGGCAAAGAGCATCCGTTTGGCGGCAAAGTAGTGCTCCATGGTGCCGAAGAAATCCAGGTGATCCTGCGACAGGTTGGTATAAGCCGCCGCCTCGAACACCACGCCCACCAGCTTGCGCAGATACAGCGCGTGGGCGGACACCTCCATGCACACGACCTCGACGCCCGCATCGGCCATGATGCGCAGAATTTCAAACATCTCGATGGGGTCCGGCGTGGTCAGGTGGCTGGGCAGCTTGGTCTGCCCGGCGATGCAGCCCGTCGTACCGATGATGCCGCAGCGCATTCCCGCCGCCTCGATGACACTGCGCAGCAGATAGGTCGTGGTGGTCTTGCCCTTCGTGCCCGTGATGCCTATGAGCTTCATGCGGCGCTCGGGATGCCCGTTGAACGTGCTGGCCATGCGCGTCATCGCCGCACGCACATCGCTGACGACCACCTGCGGGCAATCCAGCTCGAGCCTGCGCTCCACCACCAGCGCACAGCAGCCGTTTGCAATCGCCTGGGGCGCAAACTCATGCGCATCCACACGCCCGCCACGAATGCAGAAAAACAGGCCGTTGTGACACTTGGCGCGCGAGTCCGCCGTCAGCACGTCAATCTGCGTCTGAGCGTCCTGCGTGATGGCAATCAGCTCCGGCATGCCCTCGGTCAATTGTGCTAAGTTCATCGTCATTCCTCCATTGTTTGCATCCAGTATGTCCTTCGCGCATTCCGCTTATGGCACCTCGAACGTGACGGTCACCGTCCCGCCCGCTGCCGCATAAGCGCCCGCCGCCGGACTCTGCCGGACGGCCATTCCGTCTCCCTGCGCATCCATTTCAAAACCGGCGAGTCTGAGCGTCTGCGCGCACTCGCGCATCCCCATGCCCAGGACATCCGGCACCTGTGCAAAATCCTTCGCCTCCGGCACGACGCTCTGCGTCACGTAGAGCATCGCGCAAAAGCCTACCGGCACCTGTGTCCCGGCCGGCGGGAGCTGCCCCGTCACCGTCTGGTTGGTGCCATCCGTCACACTGTCAATGCCCGTCTCCCGCAGGATGGCCTTGGCGTCGGCCACATCCATGCCGGTCACATCCGGCATGGTCACCTGTGCGCGCTCGGCGCTTCCATCCGTCTTCGGAATCCCCAGCAGGGGCAGGATCTCCGAAAAGATCTGCGCTGCAAAGGGCGCCGCCGTCGTGCCGCCGTAGTCGGGCACGACCTGCGCCTCGTTGACAGTCACGAGCACGGCCACCTTGGGCTCCTGCGCCGGGGCAAAGCCCACAAACGATCCAATGTGCAGATTGGGTGAGATCTTTCCATCCTTATAGATCTGCGCCGTGCCCGTCTTTCCGCCGACGGACCAGCCGCTCACCTTGGCATTTTTACCGCCGCCCTCCTCCACCACATTGAGCAGCAGTTCGCGCATCGTCGCGCTTGTGCTCTCGGATATGGGGTGGGAGACGACCTTCGGGCTGATGGCTTCCAGCACGTTGCCATCCTCATCTTCAATCGCTTCAACCAGATACGGCTTCATCAGCCGCCCACCGTTGACCACCGCGCACGCCGCCGTGATCATCTGAATCGGCGTGACCGCAATGCTCTGGCCAAACCCAATGCGCGCCAAATCCACATTCTTGACGCGGCTTTGCGAAATCAGGATGCCGGACGCCTCGCCATACAGATCGATGCCCGTGGGCACCCCCAGGCCAAACGCCCTGAGATACTGATACAGCCTGTCGCTGCCCAGCCGCAATGCCAGCTGAGTAAACACCGGGTTGCACGAGTTGCACAGCGCCTGTGCCATGGTCTGCGCGCCGTGCGGCGCGCCCCAGCAGCGCACGGTGCTGCCGTCCACCGTGATCTTGCCCGAGCAGTAGAAGCCCTCCTGCGGATTGGTGACACCGCTGTCTATGGCCGCAGATGCCGTAAGCATTTTGAACGTCGAACCGGGCTCATATACGTCGCTGAGCACCGTAATGCGCATCAGCTCGTTGAGCAGATCGATGTCGTCGCGCGGCGGATCTGCCGGGTCATACGTCGGATACATGGCCATAGACAGCACTGCGCCGGTATTGACATCCATGACGATGGCCTGCACATTCTGCGCCTCGTTCACCTGCGCGCACTCGCGCACCGCGCGCTCGACAGCCGCCTGTACATCCCGGTCAATGGTCAGCCGCAGCGTGTTGCCCGGCTGCGCGGGAATGTAGAGCGTCACGCCATCCGGCAGCGTCCTGGCGCGGGCATCCACTTCGGCGACGATCTTTCCCGGCTCACCGGCGAGCACCTCGTCGTACTTGAGCTCCAGGCCGCTCTGGCCCACGCCGTCCACATTGCACAGCCCGAGCACCTGCGCCAGTGCGCTCCCCATAGGATACCATCTGCTGACATCTTCGTCAAATGTTATTCCTCTCATTTTTGCAGAATCCGGGTCAGAATCGTCCTGAAGGATCGAGCGGAGCCTGTCCGTATCCTCCCGGCTGACCTGCCGCGCCAGTGTAACCGACGCTGCTTTCGTATCGCTCAGCTTTTTGAGCGTCGTCTGCGCGTCGATTCCCAGCTCGCGCTCGAGCACCTGCGCAAGCCCCTGCGGGTCCTGCACGTCTCTTATGCGCGCACTGACGACAAAGCTGGTGATCGACTGCGCAAGCAGCTTGCCGTTTGTGTCTACAATATCCCCGCGGCGTGCAGAAACAATTCCGCTGCGCGTCCACTGGCTCACGCCGCGCGCCGTCAGCTCGGCCGCCTTAAAGATCTGCAGATCCACCAGCCTGGCCACGACGCATAGAAAAAGGAGAAAGAATCCGCCCATCAGCAAGACCAGCCGCTTTCGTACGGTGGCTCCCGGTGAACGCAAGCCCTCTCACTCTCCTATATGAAACACGTTGAGCATCCCCAAGAGAAAATCCAGCAGATCCATCTGGGGCTCCTCGCTTTCCTGTACCATCTCCTGCGTTGGCGTTTCAGGCGCCTGAATGTAAATGGTCTCCGTCTGTGCGCGCTCCGGCCTGAGCATGCCCAGTTCGTTTTGCGCCAGGTTGCGAATACGTTCGCCGCTCTTGGCCATCTCCAGCTGCTGGGCAAGCTGCTCATTTTCCTGCTCGAAGCTGGCCGTCTGTGCCTGGTAGCTGTCAATCATCTGCTGAATCTGCACGCCCTCGACCATCTTCTGCCCCCAGGCGCTGCCAAGCATCAGGCACACAGCAAACAGCGCAACGCACATGGCTGCGCCTTTTTTGTCCCGCCTGGCCTCCTCGGCAATCTGCTCGAGCAAACCGGTGCGGCGCTTTGCGTGGCGCGAAACCCGCGTATGCGCACGCTTGCGCAGCTGCTCCACGGGCTCCTCTTCATTTCGATACGGCTCCTCAAAGACGGGGGAAGGCGCCTCCCGCCAGGGCCGTTCGCTTCGGTAGCCCGGCTTATTGAGGTCCCGCAGATCATCCTGCGCAGATCCCGCCGGCACCTTGGCGATATACAGCTCGCGCTCCTGCTCGCCGCCGCGCGCGCTTTCCTCCGTGCGGCGTTCTGCCTTTCCGCCTCCGGCGACATACCCGGCCGATACATAGCGCCCGCGCGTACGCGTCATCTTTGCGCCTGCCATCAATGTATTCACCTGCCTTCCCTTCAAGAACTGTGCTCTGCCAATTCATTGACGCTGTCACAGCTGCTGTGCGCGTGCATCCTGTGTCTTTTTTGCACGATGCACGTGCGCTTACGTGGGATATTTTTCGTACACGTAATCGACCAGGCTGTCGAAGTCCTCTTCCGTCTGCGCCTCCATGCGGGCATAGACCTCGGCGTCCCAAACCTCAATAAAGTGATTAAGGCCGACGAAGACAATATCCTTCGTCAGGCCAATCTTGGCACGGAGTTTTGCTGGAATGAGCACGCGCCCCTGAGCATCCATACTGTTGCCAGAGAAGGAGACGCTCATCAGATAGCGCTCGTACTGAAGCCCCACCTTGTCCATGGGGTTGATGTGTGACAGCCGCTCGAGCTGGCCGTCCCACACCTCCTTGGGGTAGATGGCCACAGCCGTCTTGGTGGGGTTGATGGTGATGGTGAAGTTTTCGCCCAGCGCCTCTCTGAACGACGCGGGGATGATCACACGGCCCTTGCTGTCCAGCGAATGATCGAAGGAGCCGGAAAACGCCAAAAGAGCCATGCTTCGCATCCCCCCTTCCCTCAATCTACCACTTTGCTCCCTTTTCCAATTACTTTACACCATTTCCCTCCACTTTTCAAGCATCTGTGAATGAAGAATTTGCTAAATCGCCAAAAACCTTGTAACAATTGCGTAACAAACCAAACCTTTTCCAGCATGAGAAAAAGAAAACTGTGACAAAACATATGCGTTAATGCTTCTATTCTTGCGTGTTTTTCCATAAATTCCCCGATCGCGCACACCCCTTAGGCCAAGCGGGCCGCATTCCCTTTTGGCAAATCTGGTCACGCGCTCCACCCGGCACGCTCTACAGCAGGTAAACAAAATAGCCCTCCCGGTTCACCTGTAAAACAGTGTGAACCGGGAGGGTTGCTCGTTCCGATTGTCAGAAAATAGTTTTCCTTGCAGGAGAGCTTCTTCTGCAAGTTCAACGGCACAGACGACGCTTAAACCGCATCCGGCTTTCAGCGTCCACGCAATGGCTCAGGTGTTTTCATACCCAAGCGTGCGCAGATCGCCCAGGCGATTGCGCCAGTCTTCGCGCACCTTGACCCAAAGCTGCAGATTGATGCGCGTGCCCAGCAGGTTTTCGATATCCTTGCGCGCCTCAGCGCCAATGGTGCGCAGCATGGCGCCCTGCTTGCCGATGATGATGCCCTTATGGCTTGCACGCTCGCAGTAGATCGTAGCGTGGATCTCAGTCATGTTGTCGCTCAGCTTGTTGATCGCCATCATCTCCACGCCAATGCCGTGAGGCACCTCCTCGCGCAGATGCAGCAGCGCCTTTTCCCGAATGATCTCGGCGCAGATCACGCGCTCCGGCTGGTCGGTCATCATGTCGTCTGGGAAATACTTGGGGCCCTCGGGCAGATAGGAGACGATCGTCTTCCTGAGCTCCTCCATCCCCTTGCCCGTGCGCGCGCTGATGGGCACGATGGCATCGTATGCCTCCCCGGCAAAGGACTGGATGGCGGCCATTACCCGCGCTTCATCGGCCGCATCGGTCTTGTTGAGCACGAGGATCTTGCGCACAGAGCGTCCGGCCATCTCCGATACGATGGCACGATCCTGCGGGCCGATCTCGCAGACATCGACCATGACGATCAGCACGTCGATGCCATCCATGGCATCCTGCGCGCTCTTGACCATGTACTCGCCCAGGCGCGTGCGCGGCTTATGCAGGCCCGGCGTATCCAGAAACACAATCTGCCAGTTGGCATCGGTCGCCACGCCCATGATCCGGTTGCGCGTCGTCTGCGGGCGGTTGGAGACGATGGCCACCTTTTCGCCGACCATCGCATTCATCATCGTGGATTTACCCACATTCGGGCGGCCAATGATCGCGGCAAAGCCCGAAAGGAAGGGTTTTTCTGTCTTTTCGTTTTTCACGGTATTGATCATCCTCTTTATTTTGTCATTCCCGAGGGATGTGAAAAGCCGGAGCATCCGTCCGGCATGGATACAGGGTTACTTTCCCAGCGACGAAGGGCCAAACCCTTCGGGCAGGAGCTGCGCAAGCGTCGTCTTCCTCACCTGCCCATCCCAGGTGACCAGCACGTCAAGCTTTGGCGCAAACTCGTAGAGCGACTGACGGCATGCCCCGCACGGAAATGGCGCGGACCCGCTTGACGCAATGGCAATGGCAGTAAACGTGCGCACACCCTCGCTGACCGCCTTGAACAGCGCCGTGCGCTCTGCGCACATGGTGTTGCCATAGGCGGCATTTTCAATGTTGCAACCCGTGAACACGCGGCCATCTGTGCTCAAAAGTGCCGCGCCCACCGCATAGCCCGAGTAGGGCACATAGGCGGCCTTTCTGGCCTCGATCGCCATCTCAAGCAGTTTTTCCTCCGTCATTCGCTTTCCTCCTCTCTGGTCAGGCCGACTGAGGCGAGCGTGCGCTCCTCCATGGCGCGCATGACCGGCTTGTCCTCCTCGGTCATATGATCGTATCCCATCAGGTGAAACAGCCCGTGCGTGAGCAGATACCCACACTCGCGCCGCTCACTGTGCCCATATTCCTGTGCCTGTGCGCGCACGTGATCCATGGAGATCACGATATCGCCCAGCGCGCAGGCATCCTCCAGCGGGTCATACTCCTGGCGAAGCAGCGCCTCGCACTGCCCCGCTGTCCGGCCTGCAGGATAATTGACCGTCGGGAAGGAGAGCACGTCCGTGGCGGCGTCCTTGCCGCGCAGATCGCGGTTGATCTCCCGGATCTGCGCATCGTCAACGATGCGCACAAACACGTGCAGCTTGCAGGTTACGCCCTCTTCACGCTGCGCGGCGTCGGCGCAGCGCTGCATCCACGCGCGCGTCTGGCCGTCGAGCAGGCCCAATTCATCTTCAATCTCCAGTATCATTGCTTTGCCTCCGTGCCCTTCTGGGCGGCCTCCCGCTGTGCCTGCTCCTGCTCAGACTTCTTCTGCGAGTTATGCCGCGCGCGGCTCAGATCCACATTGGGATACTCGATCCGCTCGTGGAAGACACCCTGAAGCACGGTTTCAAACGCCGAGCAAATGTTGCCGATGTCCCGGAAGGTCAGCGTGCATTCATCCAGCTGGCCATCCTCCATCTTGCCGCGCACCAGCTTGCGGATGAGCTCGGAAATCTTCTGCTGGGTCGGTTCGTGCATGGAGCGCACGGCGGCCTCGACGGTGTCGGCCAGCATCAGAATCGCCGCCTCTGCCGTCTGAGGCTTGGGGCCGTCATAACGGAAGTCGCGGATATCCACATTGTCCTCACCGAACATCTGCACGGCCTTGACGTAGAAGTACATGACCGGCGTATCGCCGTGGTGCTGGCGAATGATGTCGATGATCGGCTCGGGCAGATGGTGCTTGCGCGCCAGCTCCACGCCGTCGCGGGTGTGCGCGGTCAGGATGGCGGTAGAGACCCTGGGGTCCGTCTTGTCGTGCGGGTTTTCCCCCATCTGGTTTTCCTTAAAGTACATGGGCCGCATCAGCTTGCCGATATCGTGGTAATACGCGCCGACGCGCACAAGCAGCGCATCCGCGCCCACCGATTCCGCAGCAGCCTCCGCAAGATTGGCCACGATCATCGCATGGTGGTATGTGCCGGGGGTTTCGATCATCAGCCGGCGCAGCAGAGGCTGGTTCGGGCTGGAAAGCTCAATGAGCTTGGAAGGCGTAACCAGGTTAAACGTCGCTTCCAGAATCGGCTGAAGGCCTACGCACAGCACGGCCGCGAGCACCGAGCCAAAGATCGCATGACTGGCGTCGGAGAAGAGATTGCCGATGTCGCTGGAGGTCAGTGCGCCCACGCACAGCAGCACGACGAAATTGACCACGCCGACGAGCAGGCCCGTGACGAGCACAAACACGCGCGAGGCGTTTTTGCGCAGCAAGAAGATGGCAAGCGTGCCGCCTGCAGAGGTCATCATCAGCACGCTGAGCATCTCAGAGGTATCCAAGTTAGTGCCCTTGAATGTCAGGAATGTGATGAGCAGCGCCAGCGTCATGTTGATCACGTAAGCGGGCCGCGCGCCCATGAGATTGACCACCAGCATCGCGCCAAGCACGACCGGCATGGCATCCACGCTGACGTATGCGCCCAGCAGGAGGGACAGCATCACCGTCAGCACACCGGCGATGAGCAGCACCAGCGCGCTGGCGCCTATCGTAAACAGATGCGGCACAAACATGTACGCAAACAGATAGGCCACTGCCAGGATGAGCAGTACGGTCACCGCTGCGCCCACATAGAGCGGCGCATCAAAGCTATTGCCCTGCAAGAGACCCAGCGACTCGAGCACCGCCATCTGCTCTTCGCTGACGCGGTCGCCCTTGACGACGATGTTCTGGTCCTGCTTATAGACGGTGGGCTCCACCGCATCGCGCGCCTTCTGGCGGTTTTCCTCCGTCGCCTCCTGGTCGATGAGCATGTTCGGCTTGAGGCAGGCGCGAAGCGTCGGGATGGCGATGTTATACCACAGATCCGTGCGCGTATTATAGGAAACGATCTGCTGGATGTTGTTGATGGCGTCGTTGATCTGTCCCTCGGTGATGGTGGAGACCAGCGTCGTATTCGTGGCGGAAAGCAGGCTCTGGTACAGGCTCTCAAAGTCCTCTTCGGAGGTATTCATCAGCGTGCGCAGCTGATAGCTGCTCAGCGTAATGGTGGTCAGAAGACCGCTTGCCTGCGTATAATCCGACTCGGAGAACGAATCATCCGGGCTCTCCCACGTGCCGCGGATCTGCTCGCCCAGCTCACGCACCGCGCGCAGCTCGGAAAAGATGGCCTGCATATCCTCAAGCACCGTTTTGGATACGCTGTCATCCTTATAGTAGACCGGCGATACGGCATCCGCTGCCGCCTGGCGCCGCCGCTCGGTCGTCAGTTCATCGACGATATCCTTGCTCGCGGTGATCGTCTTGGGGGCGACATCGCCCACACTCAGATCATACTGCTCCGGCGAAATCGCCAGCAGGCAGATCGTCAGCAGAATTGCATAGGTGAGCACCCCGAAGAGCACCTGCTGCACGCGCAGGCTCAGGCTGTCAAGCCACTTCTTGGCACGCTTTCCCGTATCAGCCATCCGCCATTTCCTCCTTCGCCTGTCCATGTTTGTCATAGGCGCGCACGATGGCCTGCACCAGCTCATGGCGCACCACGTCCTGGTGCGTCAGCCGCTGCACGGCAATATCCCGGATGCCTTCAAGCACCTCCACCGCCTCGGTGAGCCCGCTGCGCCTGCCTCGCGGCAGATCGATCTGCGAGGGATCGCCCGTGACCACGATTTTGGAGCGGAAACCCATGCGCGTCAAAAACATCTTCATTTGTTCCTGTGTGGTATTCTGCGCCTCATCCAGTATGATGAAGGCATCCGACAGCGTGCGTCCGCGCATGTACGCAAGCGGCGCCACCTCGATGATCCCCCGCTCCTGAAGCCTCTGGCAGGACTCCGCGCCCAGCATGTCAAACATCGCGTCATACAGCGGCCGAAGATAGGGATCGACCTTCTGGTTCAGATCGCCGGGCAGAAAGCCCAGCTTCTCGCCCGCTTCCACCGCCGGGCGCGTGAGCACGATGCGCTCCACATCCTTCGCCTTGAGCGCGCTGACCGCCATGGCCATGGCCAGGTAGGTCTTACCCGTTCCGGCAGGGCCGATGCCAAATGTCAGCGTGTGCTCCCGGATCGCGTTCACATATGCCCGCTGTCCCAGCGTCTTGCAGCGGATGGGTCTGCCGCGGAATGTCTTGGCGACCACCTCGCTGTAAAGCGCATTCAGCTGTTCCAGCTCCCCCTTGGCATACAGCGCCACCGCATACTGCACCACCGCCGTATCCACCCGCTCGCCGCGCGCGCTGAGCGCAATCAGCCGCTGCAACACGGCCTTCGCGCCATCCGCCGCCTGGGGCGTGCCGCTCTCCACGACGATCTCCCCGCCGCGCAGCGCGATATGCACACCCATCAGCCTTTCAAGCAGGCGGATGTTTTCATCGCCTGCGCCAAATACACCCTGCAACAAACCCGTTTCCGGGGTTACACATTGATCCTCTGTCAAAGGAGCAGTCCTCCCGTATTTTCCTTGATGTCGCCCGCACTTTTGCGCCCGTTTTACGGCGCCATACGGCCGGCAATGCTGGTTTCGTACTCCAGCACCACGGTCGCATAGACGAACTCATCATCTATCATACTATAATCTACCCATTTGTCAAGGATTTCGACGCCGGTCGGGCAGTTTAATTTGGCAATTTTTTCCGCGGCTCCCTGCGCCTGGCTGGCCACATCGGCGAAGCTGCGCCGCTCAGAGACGATGATCGTCTCTGCAAACGTTTCGATGCGGCGCCACAGCGGCACATACAGCCCGACAACGCTCTGGCGTTCCACGCTGACATCCTGCGAGTCGAATGGCTTTGCATCGACAACCACGCGCTCATGCCAGGGGCTCTTGATCGTGACCCGCGTCCGGATGCGGCCGGTCTCCACCGTCCGCTGCTGCGCCAGGCTCACGCGCGCCTCCCCCTGCGCAAACACGCGCGCAAGCACTTCGCCCTGTGCCTTTTGCGGGCTCATGACACCGTCGCCGGCGCGCTCCTCGCCACGGATGAGCACCTGCCCCTTTCGCACCGCCTGCCCGACCTGCACCTGCGGCGTGCCGCTGCGCACGGAAAGCCGGGTGATGATGCCAGGCTGCTGCGCCACGATGTCATATGCCTCCCCGGCAATCTGCGTCACCTCGCCTGAACGCGCCCCCTGGCAGGAAACCACCATCGTGCTGCCATCAAAGCGCACATCCACATGCGAAAGCCCGGGCAGGCGCAGCATGAGGCCATCCCGCAGCGCATCGGTGGAGAAGGCGCGCTTAAAGCGCCCCGGTGAAACGCCCTGCTCATCAAGGAACCGGCGCACCTCTGCTACGTTTTCCCCCGCATTCTCAACCCTGACTGCCCACACCATCGCGGAGGAGGCATACATGAGGCCCACAAACAACGCCGCTGCCACGCCCAGCGCACACCGTTTGCGCACCATCCGCGCTGCACGAAGAAGCATTCCCGGGGATACTTCGCGAACCTGCCACCCATACCGCTCGCACAATGCAAGCAGCCGCTTGCGCTTCCACACGGGCAGGCGCACGCGCACAGCGCGCACATCGACCCGCTGCACATCGCCCAGCACAAGTCCTGCCGCCGCAGCCGTGCGCAGCAGGCGCTCCAGATTCAGCCCCTCGATTTCCAGCGTCATGCCCATCTGCGCACCTCCTGCAACTGCCTGTGTCCCGGTTTGATCAAGGCCTGCCGTAGGTTACGGTCTCCACGCGCTTGCCGGTGATCATCGCCGCATCCAGGGAGAGCTCCACCAGGCGCATCCCCTCGCCTGCCACTGTCAGCACGCCTTTCCCCGTCTTGAGCCGGATCTGACCGGCGGAAAGCTCAATGACGCCATGCTGCCCTTCCACGAGCACGGCACTTTGCCCGGTCATCGTCACCCGCGCGCAGTCGCAAAGCGCATCCTCCGGCAAACCCGTGGCCAGAATCCACCGCCGCGCCCGGTATTTTCCGCCCATGCCGTCCCCTCCCTTCACACGCCCGCTTGCAATCGTATGCATCGCCGCCAGGAGATAGACAGCCAAACGGATTTCGTTAGCGTTCGCCGAACCATCCTGACGCTATAGTCTCCGTGCAAAAATAAAAACGCACAGCACAGGCGCAACCACCACAGGTTGCACGCCTACACTGTGCGTTCCGATTCAAATGCCCATGCCGCCGTCCGGCATCCCGGTAACACCCCACCGTCCTCAGTGCGCCGTCCGCATTGCGTTTTCCTGGCCCAGCGCATACAGGCTGTCATACTGCACGACGCGCTTGACGTTGAGCGTCAGCTCAAAATACTCCTCCAGGTTCGCCTGGCAGCGTGAAAGCTGCGCCACCATCTCCTCATAGAGCTGCTCGCGCGTCATCTCCCGGCGCGGCAGCGCAATCAGGCGCATGTGGTGCGGATTGATGATCAGCAAGACGTAGAACACATCCTCGCTGCCCGTCTCAAAGATATTCTTGAGCGCATTTTCCAACCGCTCGCGCCCATAACGCCAGACCTCCGAGAGGAAGTAATCCCCCTGCGGCAAGCGGAAGGAGGCCGTCACCACCGGCCGCTTGGGATCATAGCCCGCCATCCTGAGCGACTGCACGCGTTCGTCGATCTTTTCCGCATCGTACGGGGTTCCCCGCAGCAAATCGCTGAAGAACTCCACCTGCATGGCGCGGATCAGATCGTCGACCTGCTTTTTCTGACACCGGATATCGCGCGAAGCCAGCACGCGGCGCGCATTGCTGATTTCCTGCCTGAGGCGGCCCTCATCACGCGCCGTCTCCATACCCAGCAGCTCCGGTCTGCGGGACAGGCAGGAAAAGAATTTCTTTCCCTCTCCAACCGACAGCAGCGACGACACCGCATCGAACCTGCCCTTGGAGAGCTGTTCGATGCCCTCTTCCGCATCGGAAGCGATGACCGGCCGCTCAAAACCCAAGTTTTCCCACTCGGAATACCGCTCATACAACGAGCGAACTTCCTCACGGTCGGAAACCAGAAGCAATCTGTACATGACTCCTCCACGAAAATACTCCAGATCGGAAAATACAAACAAACCCATTTACCATTATAAATCAAAACCCCGGAGGAAACAAGACCCACTATGGCTTTTTTTAACAAAGCACACGCCCGGAAGCAAAGCCACCTCCGGGCGTGTGTCGTTATGCACAGGGAAAAATACGAGCCTTATTCAAGACCCAGGCGCTTGAAGACCTCATCGACGTGCTTATAGTGGTAGCTTAGGTCAAAGCAGGCATCCAGCTCGCTGGGCGTCAGGTGCTCGCGGACAACCGGCTCCTGCCCGATCAGCTCGCGGAAAGGCCGCTGCTCCTGCCAGGCGCGCATGGCATTGCGCTGCACGCAGTCATACGCCGTCTCGCGGAGCATTCCCTTTTCGATCAGGGTCAGCAGCACATGCTGGGAGTTGGTCAGGCCATAGGACATGCTCATCGAGCGAAGCATGTTCTCGGGATAGACGAACAAGTCGCCCAAAATGCGCGTCATCAGCGTGAGCATATAGTCAAGCAGCTCGGTGGCATCCGGCAGGATGATGCGCTCCACGGAAGAATGGCTGATGTCGCGCTCATGCCACAGCGCCACATCCTCCATGGCAGCCAGCGCATAACCGCGCAGTACGCGCGACAGGCCGCACACCTTCTCGCAATTGATGGGGTTGCGCTTGTGCGGCATGGCGGAAGATCCCTTCTGCCCTGCGCGGAACGGTTCTTCCACTTCGCGCAGCTCGGTCTTTTGCAGGCCACGCACCTCTGTGGCATACTTTTCCAGGCAGCTGCCGATGATGGCGATGGTGGAAAGCAGCTCCGCATACCGGTCTCGCTGGAGCACCTGCGTGCTGATGGGCGAGGGTTCCAGGCCCATCTTCTCGCAGACATACTGCTCCACAAACGGGTCAACGTTGGCATACGTGCCCACTGCGCCGGAGATCTTGCCCACGCGGGTGATCTTATGCGCATGCTCCATACGCTCCATGTTGCGCTTCATCTCAGCATACCACAGCGCAAACTTGAGACCCAGCGTCGTCGGCTCGGCGTGCACGCCATGGGTACGGCCCATGCAGGGGGTCATCTTATACTTGACCGCCTGGCTGGCCAGCACGTCGATCAGCTTGTGCATATCCGCCTCGATGATGTCACACGCGCGCGACACGATGCTTGAAAGCGCCGTATCCACCACGTCCGTGCTCGTCAGACCAAAATGAAGGTACTTCGACTCATCGCCCAGGCTCTCGGCCACGCAGCGGGTGAACGCCACCACGTCATGGCGGGTGGATTCCTCGATCTCCTCGATGCGCTCAACGGTGAAACGCGCATTCTTGCGCATGGCCGCAGCCGCCTCTGCCGGCACCTTGCCCAGCTTGACCCAAGCGTCAGTGGCGTTGAGCTCAACCTCCAGCCAGGTTTCAAACTTCTTCTGCTTGGTCCACAGCGCAGCCATCTCAGGGCGCGTATAGCGGTCGATCATCAGTCGTTTCCTCCCATCAGACGGCGCAGGATCTCCTGATAGGCATCCTCCACGTCGCCCAGGTCACGGCGGAAGCGATCCTTGTCAAGCTTCTCGCCGGTCTTGCTATCCCAGAAGCGGCAGGTGTCAGGCGAAATCTCGTCCGCCAGCACGATCTCCCCATTATAGCGGCCGAACTCCAGCTTGAAGTCGATCAGCTCGATGCCCAGATCCTTGAGGTACGCCGTCAGCAGTTCGTTGATGCGCAGCGCCATGGTGGAGATGGTCTTCATCTCTTCCTCGGTCGCCAGCTTGATCGCCGCGATGTGGTAATCGTTGATCATCGGGTCGCCCAGCTCGTCGCTCTTGTAGCAGTACTCAAGCACCGTGGTCGCCAGCTTCGTGCCCTCCGGCAGGCCCAAGCGTTTGGAGAGGCTGCCCGCAGCGATATTGCGCACGATCACTTCGATCGGCACAATGGACACGCGGCGCACCAGGCTGTCGCGGTCATTGATCTGCTCTACCAGATGCGTCTTGATGCCGTTCTTCTCCAACATCTTGAACAGGTGGTTGCTCACCAGATTGTTGACGACGCCCTTGCCCACGATCGTGCCCTTCTTCAGGCCGTTGAACGCGGTCGCGTCATCCTTATAATGGATCACCGCAAGGGTGGGATCATCGGTTGCAAAGACCTGCTTTGCCTTGCCCTCATACATCATCTCAAGCTGCTTAGCCATGGTCAAAAACCCCTTTCATCTGTTGCGGAAGCAGAAACGCTTCTGGTAAACTGCCCGAGTATTGTATCAGAAAAGGGCGCATGAAGCAATAAAAAACCGATAGAAATTCCCCCTTTTTTCAAAAACGTTCGTATTTATCCCGCTCCCCAGCATGTATCCAGGAACTCGGTGCGCGCCTTGATCCACTCCCGGAGGTATTTGATGTTCTCCTCATACGTCGCGCCTGTCTTCACGGCACGCGAATTGTGGTTGAGCACGCGCCAGCGCACAAAGTTCATATTGGCCGAAGCCTCCAGCTCCTTGGCGTATTCGTTCAGCGTCTTGATACCGCATTCCGCGGGCGCGGCCCACTCCCCGGTGAGCACATGCAAAAGCGGACAATAGACCTCCGTCCACGTCTTTTGCACCGCCTCTGCAAAATCCTGCTGCTTGGCCAGTGCAGGCCACCACGAGTAGTCAAACCCGCCTTCGGCCACGCTCAGATCATCCGGCTTGGCCGCGGAGAGGTTGGTTCCCTCCCGCGCATAGTTGCCCCACGCGCTGTCGTAGTCCCACACCGGGCCCGCATAGATGAGCGGGTCCACCGCGTCACTGTCCTTGAAAAAATACTGGCTGCTCTTGTTGGCGTCGTAGTTTTTGCTGATCTCCTCGATCATGTACTTGCGCACCAGCGAATTAAGGTCGGCCATCTGCGTGTAGTGCCGCCCTGTCTCACTGTCTACGCCATCCGGGGCGAAGATTGCCCGCTCAAAGCTCTCAAGCAGCGCGGCGGCATACTCCCCCTGGGCAACGGTCATCATTTCCGGCTCCTTGACCACCACAGCCTGCCCGCGCTGCGTCACCACGCCACTGACCTCATCGGCATAGCGCTGCGAGTACTCCAGCTCAAAGAGATAGCCGCCCGTCACATCCGACAGCTCCCGCGGCCATTCAACGCCCTTGTGCGTGCCTTTGGCATAGTCATTTGAGCCGTAGGCATCCGGCGTGATGTTGCGCTTGACCAGCTCATCGTTGAGCGCTTCGATCTCGTCCTTGCTCTCCACAACGTCTACGCTGCCCGAGGCAATCGTCACCTTGTCGCACAAAAGATAGCTGCCGCGGTATTCCTCGTTGACGTACAGATCCACGCTGCGGCACTCCGAGGTATACGGCAAGCCCACTTCACGCGCCAGCTCAAGCGTGATCCGGTTGCGAAGCAGCGAGTTTTCATGCTGGTTGGCCAAAAGGACATAGGACTTTCCCGCATCCATGCCAAGCAGCGGCGTCTTCTTGTCCAGCTTGATCTGATAGGACTTCTTGTCATAGACAAACGTCGCATTGCCATGACCTTTGATCTTCTCCACTTCACCCTCATAGTTGACCACGCCATCCGCTGTGACGATCGTCATGCTGCCCCGCTCCTGGTTGCCCTTCTGCTCGTGAATGTAGTCAAGACTCCCCGACTCCGTACGGACATGGACCGCCGGCAGATTCTGGCTCTGCATAACGATCAGCGATTCCTGGCGGTTTCCCTGCAACAGTGTCAATGTCGCATCGGCCATGATGGCATCGGTTTGAGCATCGCTGCCCAGATCCATTTCTCCCAGGCGCACGCTGTCGATGCCCTCGTAGTGCAAAACCAGCGTCTGCCCTTCCATATACGCAGGCAGAAACAGATATTTCTGTCCGTTGCTCTTCTCCCACATACACACGCTCTCGCCAATGCCATCCGCCCGCCGCACGCTCAGCTTCTCCTGTGCCTGTGCGGAAGCGGAAACCACGCATAATAGCATCAGCGCCGCGGCCACAATCATCCCAATCCGTCTCATATTGCCTATTCTCCTTCTGTGCCGCTCCTGCCCGGGCCACAGGTTCCTTCCGCCTCCCGCAGCACAGGCTTCCTATGCATCGTCAGTTTACTGTCACATCGGCACTGCTCACAAAAGCCCACGTGTCGCCCTTATCGTCTTGCACCATGTACCAGCCGTCAATCACGTCCCGCACCGCCAGGCTGGTGCCGGAAGAAAGCTTGCGAATCTCGGGATAGCTGCTGTCGGGCCCGGTGCGCAGGCTGGCATTCGTGTTGGTCTTGGCCGAAATGCCCATCGTGCTGCCGGCATGATAGTTCGCCGTGAAGCGGCTGTCGTACACCCTTGCGCTCATAGGCACATATGCCGCCGCCGCGTCGCGCAGATTGATGATGTAGTAATTGTCGTAAAAACCGATGACCCGGTACGTCGTCTGTTTACTGAGAGAGCCCACCTTCTTGGAATGGGTATCCGGTGCGCTGTACGCTGGCACGTTGCTCTCCATGAGGGTGATCTCCAGCGTGTTGAGCACCACATAGTCAGAGTTGATATAGCCCTTCTTCCCCTTGTATTCCACAGCATAGAACCCGTTTTCCATCACCGGACTGCCGTTCGAAGTCACACAGAGCAGGCTTTCCCCGTGGCTGACCGACCCCAGCTTCTGGCTGCCCGTGCTGGCGCTTGCCCAGACGCTGGCGTTTTTGCTGACGACGTTGACGTAGCCTGCATCGCTCGCAGTCACACCGCCCATGCCATCCACACTCGCGTAGCCGTCATAGCCGCCCGTATAGCTGGCAAAACGCACCTGGCCAAAGCTCTGGCTGGTATGATAGTCTCCGCTTCCCGCCAGGGCAACCGTGCCCCAAAGCAGTGCCGCGCACAGCGCCAGCGTGAATGCGATCTTTTTTCCCCTGTTCTTCATGGTATCTCCATCCTTTTCTTCGGGCAAAGCCCGGGTTTTGTTACTAAAAAGACGGATGGGACTTCTGCTTTCTTCCCCATCCGCCGGAATTATTTTCCATTTTCCTGAACAGGGGCAGCATCATCCTGGGTAAACTCCAGGTTCGAAAAAATCCTTTGCATTCGTTCGTCGGGATAGTGTTCGTCAAAATAGGCTTCGATGGCATTGCGCGGCGGTTCTCCCTGCCTGCGGTTCACCCACCTGAGCGCGGTCAACCCCGTCATCACCGAATTGAACACCATGAATATCGCCAGAACAAACGTGAGCGGTTTTCCGATCCTATCCGGGATGCGAAGGATCAGCCGGGCCATGCGCGGATAAATCTCCTTGATCCATAAAATACCCAGCAGGCCCCAGTATATGGAATACAAAAGGCAGATGCGCCCGTTGAGGTTAAACGGCTGGTTCGAATAATCCCAGGAAACCGAACCGAACACCGTCTCCTGAAACCAAGAGCACGTGTATTCCACCACGCTGCCCACGAGCGCGCCCCCGATAAAGGAAAAGAGCTTGCTGCGGTTGCGGAACTGGTAGAGCGCCATGGTCAGCGCCCAGGCGCCCACGCCATAGACGAGGTTAAACGGGCCGTAGATCAGACCTACGCGCGGTTCAAACACCCCGAAGCGGACAAAGCACCACAGCCGCTCGATGATGACGCCCAGAAAACAGCCGATGAAGAATACCCAGAACAATTTATAAAAGGATTTGCCCTGTGCAAAATGACGCGCGCGCTTTTCCTCAAAGTCGATCTGGCCGTTGGTCGGCGCCGGCGGCAGCAAATGAAAGCGCCGCTTGTTGACCCGCTCGATCTCTTTGAGCCGCGTTTCCAGCTCGTCGATGAAATTGCTCTCCTCCGCCAGGCAGCCGATCATCATATCGCGCTCCCGCTTGAGTATCTTGAGCGTCTCCCGGATCTCGCTGCGCACCGCGTCGCGCACCTGAGGCTGAAGGTTACCTTCTGCCAGTGCATCGAGCTTTTCGACCATCTGAGACCGCGTGTGCCTGAGCTTCTTTTTCCACTCTTCAGGCGTGAACGCCTGGCTCGATTCCGACATGCTATTTCCTCCCACATCTGTATAATATGCTTTCCTTTCCTCCGATGGAAGAATATATTCGCCCATGCGGTTCTTTTTCCTCTCTGCCGAGACTGACCAAACGCCCTGTTGACCAAATTTCTTCAAAAAAGAAAAAGAGCCATGTGCACCACATGGCTCATCTGGAGCGGTAGACGAGATTCGGACTCGCGACATCCACCTTGGC
>DVJV01000251.1 GCA_018716525.1 Candidatus Ventricola gallistercoris | reverse complement strand
CGGCGGATTCGCAAGCTTGCGCAGCAAGGTTTCCTTGCGCTGTTTCCCGCCCGGGAGCCCCGCGGGGGCGAGAGGGAAACAGCGTAAAAATTCGGAAAAGGACGCCGTAGGCGGACTTTTTCGACACGCTGCGGAAACCGCTTGGCGGTTTCCGTTTGCGCATGATGTGTTCTTTTCTGAAGAGAGCTTCGCATCCGCATTTTCAGATGCGTCAAGTTCCAGATGCCGTTAAGCCGACACCTTGTCGCCAAAGCGCTTGCGCAGCCCCTGTTCCACCGTTGCGATCAGGCAGACGACGGTGACAGCCTGAAACAGCACGATCACGCCGGAGAAGATGGCCAGCCTTGCGGGCGTTTCCAGCGTCATGCTTGAAGCGATGGCCAGAGAGACGACGGCCATGATGATGCCCGCTGCCATGTAGCGCACGGTGCAGGCTTTCTGGGCATAGGCCCAGGCTTCCGGGGAAGACTGGGAGAGCTTAGAGCGGTAGCCGCGCTCCGCGTCCATGGAAGCGCATTTCTTGATGCGCAGGAAGCCGGCTTCAAACGTCAGATACGGAATGACGAGCATGATAAAGATAAAGAGAATCCAGGTAGCAAACACGGGTAAACCTCCTTTGTGATCGTGCGTCTGCGCTCCGGCTTTTCCCTGCGCAATGTGGCAGACAGACCGCCGCAAAGGTGTGCAGAGCCGACCGCAACGGACCCATTTATTATGCCGGCAGGCCTTGTCAATCGTCAAGAACCGTTACCGACAAGAAGCCGTCAAGAATCCTGTCACAAAGTCAAGAGTCTTTATAAACAAAAATTAACAGCCCCAAAGAAGGAATACCGGCTCGAAAAAAAGAATATACATTCGTCTTTTTTAGGATAACCATGCGGCTTGATCACATATTGTGAATGCAAGCGGAAAGGGAGGCTCGATGATGAACATCAACACGATTGCGGGCGCGGTTAGGCGTCTGAGCGTTATGGATACGCAGATTGATCTGTTTGAGGGACAGTATCCTGTGCCTCAGGGGGTGAGCTATAACACCCATTTGATAGAGGATGAAAAGACGGCGCTGCTGGATACCGTGGATGCGCGCTTTGCATCGGCGTGGCTTCAGGCCCTTTTGCAGGCGCTTGGCGGAAAGAAACTCGATTACCTGGTGATCTCGCACATGGAGCCGGATCATTCGGGTTCTGTCGCGGCGCTTTGCAAGGCCTATCCGGATGTCACGCTGGTAGGCAATGCCAAGACGTTTGCAATGCTCGATCGTTTTACGCAGGATGAGCCGGTAGCAAATCAGCGTCTGGTGGTGGCGGAAGGCGCTACGCTCAGCCTGGGCGAGCATGTGCTGCGCTTTGCCATGGCGCCGATGGTGCACTGGCCGGAAGTCATGGTCGCCTATGAGGAGAAGGAGAAGGTGCTCTTCTCGGCGGATGCGTTCGGCTGCTTTGGCAGTGCAGACGACTACGATGACTGGGAGAACGAGGCGCGCCGCTACTATGCCAACATTGTGGGCAAGTACGGTGTGCAGGTGCAGGCGCTGCTTCGCAAGGCGCAGGCGCTGGATATTGCGGTGATCTGCCCGCTGCACGGCCCGGCGCTGAGCGGGGAGCGGATGACGCGCGCCATCGGGCTGTATGACCTGTGGTCGAAGTGGATGCCGCAGGAAAAGGGTGTGCTGGTGGCCTATGCGGGCTTCCACGGGCACACGGCCCAGGCGGCGGAGCGGATGGCGGCCTGCCTGCGCGAGCGTGGCGAGCACGTGGCGCTGGCGGATCTGGCGCGGGTGCACCGCTCCTATGCGGTGAGCGAGGCCTTCCACTATGACCGCATGGTGCTGGCGGCAACGACGTACGACGGCGCTTACGCTCCTGCGATGGAGGCGTTTCTCAGTGCGCTTAAACACAAAAACCTGCAAAACCGCACTGTGGCGCTGATGGAAAATGGCACCTGGGCGCCAATGGCGGCCAAGCACATGCGTGCCGCGCTTTCCGAAATGAAGAATATGGCCGTGCTCGACAGCCAGGTGACGATCTGCTCGGCGCTGAGCCAGAAGTGCTGCGATGACATTGCCACGCTGGCAGACGAACTGACGCGCTGAGGTGCGTAATGCACTGACCTGCCGGAAGTTGAGCGTCAAGAACGCATCAATTCTCAAAGACATGCCTTGACGCGCATCTTGTGCATGGGTACAATAAGCACTGTTGTATCATCGCGGGGAAAACCCCGGCAACAGGTACGGGCGCAAGGCCCGGGAAAGGAAACCGGAAGATGGAAAAAAGCGAAAAAGGCGGCACAGGCCGTGTGTTGCTGCGCGTTTTGCAGGGGGCGCTGGTTGGGTTGGGCGCCGTGCTGCCGGGCATATCCGGCGGAGTGCTTTGTGTGGTGTTTGGCGTCTATCAGCCGGTGATGGAGGTGCTCTCCGATCCGGTTCATGCGCTTAAAAAGCACATCAGGTTGCTTTTGCCGCTGGGCGTGGGGCTTGTGATCGGCTTTCTGGGCATTGCCCGGTTGCTTGGATTCCTGCTTAACCGGTATCCCGATCCCTCCGTTTGCCTGTTTGTCGGCCTGATTGCCGGTATGCTGCCTTCGCTTTTCCGGGAGGCGGGGGAGCAGGGGCGCAGCCGCGCGAGCTTTGTGGCCATGGGCGTGGCGTTTGCGGTGATCCTGGGTTTGCTGCTGGCACTCAAGTTTATTTCCGTGCAGATCGTCGCCGGGTTTGGTTGGTATCTGTTTTGCGGGTTCTGCCTGGCGCTGAGCGTGATCGTGCCCGGCATGAGCTTTTCCACGCTGCTGATGCCACTGGGGCTGTACACGCCGTTTATCGATGGCATTGGCCGGTTTGACCTGGGCGTGCTGATTCCCGGCGGAATCGGCGCGGTGCTCACCATCCTGCTGCTTGCCCGAGCGGTGACCCACCTCATGGAGCGCCATTACAGCGTGCTGTTCCATGCGATCATTGGCGTGGTCATTGCGGCGACGGTGGTCATCGTGCCATATGGTTCGTTTGTATCCGGCGGCGCGCTGGTCAACGGCATTTGCCTGGTGGCCGGTGCGGCGGCAGCGTTGCTGCTCGATGAACTGGGTAAGCGCGTGCGCTGATCCCATTTCCTTTTTGAAACGAAGATTGAAAGCGCCGCGTTTCCCGGGCGGGAAGCGCGGTCCTTCACGTCATGCGGAGGAAGGCGCCTGCACGTGCGGCATGCCTTTCGGTAAAAACAGGGGCAAAAGCGCGTTTGCCGCCAGACCAAGGCGCGATGCGGACGGCGCTCCGAAGTGAACTTGGATAAGGAGAGACCAATGAAAATCATTCAGGATATTCTGCGCGGCGTGGTGATCGGCCTGGCCAACATCATTCCCGGCGTCAGCGGCGGCACAATGATGGTGTCCATGGGCATTTACGACACGATCATCAACTGCATCAACACGCTGTTTAAGGATTTTAAGCGCTGCGTGCGCATTCTCTGGCCGTATGCCCTGGGCATGGTGCTCGGCATCCTCGGCCTGGCCAAGGTGATCACATTCCTGCTTGGCCACTATCCCATGCAGACCAATCTGGCTTTCATCGGCCTGATCTTTGGCGGTCTGCCCATCATCGTGCACAAGATCCGCGGCGAGAAGAAGGGGATCGCGGGCGCGATCGGCTTTGTGCTCGCGTTTGCCCTGGTGATCGGCCTGCAGATCATGGGCGAGGGCAACGGGCAGGATGTGGCGCTCACGTTCAGCTTTGGGCAGATGATCATTCTGTTTGTCATCGGCGTCATCGCTTCGGCCACGATGGTCATTCCCGGCGTCAGCGGTTCGATGATGCTCATGCTGCTTGGCTACTACAATCCCGTCGTCGGCACGGTCAGCCGGATGCTGGACGCGCTGCTGAGCTTCAACCTGTCTGAGATCATCGCCTGCTGCGGCGTGCTGGTGCCTTTCGGCCTGGGCGTGGTGGCTGGCATCTTTGCCGTTGCCAAGCTCATCGAAGTGCTGCTTTCCCGCTTCCCGGGGGTGACATACTGCGCCATTCTCGGATTGGTGGCGGCGTCTCCCATCGCGATCCTGATGGCGATGGATTACGCGGGGGTGACGGTCATGACCGTCGTCGCCAGCGTGATCACCTTTGTCATCGGCTTTGCCGCGGCTTACAAGCTGGGCGGAGAATAAGAGGCTCCATATTGCCGCAAAGCAGCCGCAGACCACCCTGTTTTGCATACAAGGAAAAGATGTTTTGATCTTGCCGCTGTCCCGGTGCGGGATGGCGGCTTTTTGTATGATCCAAAGCAGTTTTTACCCCAATCAATGCTACAAAAAGAAAAATATACAGGATAAAACGACAAATATAGTTGACAACACGGCGGCATACGCCTATAATGTGCTTATGGAAATCCCAGGCTGGAAGGAGAGGAGGCGTCCGTCGTGAAAAACCTGAGGATGAAGGCCGCACGCGTGGGGCTGGACCTGTCCCAGGAGGAGCTGGCCGCGCGTGTGGGCGTCACACGGCAGACCATCGGCATGATCGAGGCCGGGCGGTTCAATCCTTCGCTGGCGCTGTGTGTGGCCATTTGCCGTGCGCTGGGCAAGACGCTTAACGACCTGTTCTGGGAAGAGGAGGGAGACGCTTGAAGCTCTGCCTAAGACAGAAAACCGTGCTCGACGAGCGCGAAATGCAGGAGATGTACCGCATCGAGCACCGCGGGCTGTGGGCCATGTACACGCTTTTGTGTGCGGCGGTGGTGGTGCAGCTGTTCTTTGGCGCAGGCTTTGCGCAGATCGCGGGCGAGGTGTGCGTCATTTCGCTGGTCAGCGTGGCGATGATCGTCGCCTATGCGCGCCGCGGCATTTGGGATACACGGGCCAGGCCCAGCACAAAGGGCAATGCGGCGTATTCTGCGCTGTGTGCCCTGGGGGTATCCGTCGTGGTGCTCGGCATTCGCGGCGACGTGGCTGCGGCGGTTGTCACGGGCATATGCACATTTGTGCTTTGCTTTAGCCTGCTTTGCGCGCTGATGGCCTACATGCAGCGCCGCCAAAAGCACGAGGCGGACGAGCTGGATGACTGAGGGTTAGAAATATTTTCCCCGGTAAGGGGTTTACAGAAAGGACGAATACCATGAGCAACAAGGGGCAGTTCAAGTATAAAGACATCGGCGGCCAGGCCGTCATGGAAGGCGTGATGATGCAGAGTCCGTCCGATGAATCCATGGCCATCGCGGTGCGCAGACCGAACGGGCGCATTCTGGTCACCTGTGAGCACCGGGAGCCGCTCTCCAAGCGCCACCCCTTTATGGGGTTGCCGCTTGTGCGGGGCTGCGTGAATATGGTCGTCATGCTCAAGATGGGCATGGAGACGCTCGACAAAGGCACGCAGATGCTGGGCATTATGGACGAGGAGCCCAGCAAGTTTGAAAAGTGGCTGGCCGATAAGCTGGGGGCGAGCGTCGATAAGATCGTCATGGCGGTGGCCATGGTGCTGGCCGTTGCGCTGAGCCTGTTCCTGTTTGTGGCGCTGCCTTCCGGAGCGGCAACGCTTGTGAGCGGCGCGACCGATAACCGCATTCTCATCAATCTGGCAGCGGGCATCGTGCGCGTGGCCATCCTGGTGGGGTATATGGCTGCCATTGCGCTCGTGCCGGATATCCGCCGCGTGTTCATGTATCACGGCGCTGAGCACAAGACCGTGTATTGCAATGAGGCGGGGCTTCCGCTTACGCCGGAGAATGCGCGCCAGTTTTCCAGGCTGCATCCGCGCTGCGGCACGGCGTTTCTGCTGCTGGTGATGATCATCTCCATTCTCGTAGGTTCCGTGGCTGACCAGCTTCTCTATGTGCTCTTTGGTATCGAAAAGCTGAGCTTCCTGGCGCGCTTTGGCCGCAGCCTGCTGACGCTTCCTATCGTCACGGGCGTCTCTTATGAGATTCTCAAGGCGCTGGCGCATGCGGGCGACAATCCGCTGGTGCGCGCGCTGCGCTGGCCGGGCATGATGCTCCAGTACCTGACGACGCGCGAGCCGGACGACTCCATGCTCGAGGTGGCCATCGCCTCCATGAAGGCGGCTAAGGCAGGCCCGGCCCGCTATGCGCAGGAACTGGATCGCGGCGTCTACGTATACAGGCAGAGCGCCTCCGGCGCGCAGGAGGAAGAGGTTTCTTCTGACGCAGAGGACGAGGCCGCTAAGCAGGAAGAAACGGTTTCCGGGGAAGAAGACACGGGCGATGCGCTCAAGGATGCGCCTTCTGCCGAACAGCAGGCGCACGCGGAAACTGACGGCGACGGAGAAAAGGCATGACGATCATGCAGGCGCTGCGCCATGCGTCGCAGCGGTTGGCGGATGCGGGGGTGCCCGATGCCGCCTATGATGCCTCGCAGATGCTGGCGCATTTGCTGGGGGAAAATGCACTGGCCATGCGCCTGAGCGGGGAGCGCACGCTTCCCCCTCAGACGCTTTCGGCATATGAAGCGCTGGTGGAAAGACGCCGGGCGCGGGAACCGATGCAGTATATCCTGGGTGAGACGGGGTTCATGGGGCTCATCTTTCACGTGGAGCCCGGGGTGCTGATTCCACGCCAGGATACGGAGATTCTGTGCGAAGCGGCCCTTGAGCGGCTGAGTGACGGCAAGCGGGTGCTGGATATCGGCACGGGTTCCGGCGCACTGGCGGTGAGTCTGAAGGCGCTGTGCCCGGGGTGCGATGTGACGGCCGTGGATGTGAGCGAGACGGCGCTGACCATCGCCCGGGAGAACGCAAGGCGAAACGGCGTGCAGGTGCGGTTTTTGAGAAGCGACTGCTTCGGCGCGCTGGCCGGGGAACGGTTTGACATGATTGTTTCCAATCCCCCGTACATCTCGCAGGAGGAGATGCAGCAGCTCATGCCGGAGGTCAGGCAGGAGCCGGAACTGGCGCTCTTCGGCGGGAAAGACGGGCTGAGCTTTTACCGGCGCATTGCGCAGGAAGCGCCGGCATATCTGAATGAAGGCGGCTGGCTGCTGTTTGAAATCGGCTGGAAGCAGCGGGATGCGGTGCAGGCGCTGCTTTCGGCGCATATCGGAGCGCCGTTTGCGCTCAAAGACTATGGACACAATTGGCGCGTCGTCGGGGCACAGTGGCGAGGCCACGGCCAAGACATCTGAAATGCGGCGCAAAGGCGCGCGACAGGGCTTTGCAGGGTGTGACAGACGGCAGCAGAAGGAGGCGGGAGGATCATGCTCGACAAACTGGATTGGGTTCATCCGCGCATGGAGGAGCTGGGAATGCTGCTTTCCGACCCGTCTGTGGTGCAGGATCAGGAGAAGTGGCGCGCACTGATGCGCGAGCACAGCCAGCTTGAACCGCTTGACCAGGCGGTGACCCGGTATGCGCGCCTTTCATCTGGGCGCGAAGAGGCACAGGCTATGCTCGATGACCCGGATATGGGCCAGATGGCGCGCGAGGAGCTCTCCGCGCTGGATGCTGAGCTGGAAAAGACGGAGCGGGAGATCAAGCTGCTGCTCCTGCCGCGGGACCCGGATGATGACAAGAGCGTGGTCATGGAGATCCGCAGCGGCGCGGGGGGCGAGGAAGCGGCGCTCTTTGGCACGATGCTCATGCGCATGTATACGCGCTATGCGGAGCGGCATGGCTGGCGTGTGGAGATGATGGATGCAAACATGACCGAGCTGGGTGGCGTAAAGGAGGCGGTGTTTGTCATCGCCGGCGAGGGGGCATTCAGCCGCCTGCGCTATGAGAGCGGTGTGCACCGCGTGCAGCGCGTGCCGGTGACGGAGAGCAACGGCAAGCGCCAGACTTCCACGGCGACGGTTGCGGTGTTGCCGGAAGCGCAGGAGGTCGATGTGAAGATCGACCCGGGCGACCTGCGCATTGACGTGTACCGGGCATCGGGCCACGGCGGGCAGTACATCAACAAGACGGACAGCGCCGTGCGCATCACGCATATGCCTACGGGCATTGTCGTGACCTGCCAGGACGAGAAGAGCCAGCTCAAGAACAAGGAGAAGGCCATGCGCGTGCTGCGCGCACGGCTGTATGAAAAGCTCCAGGCACAAAAGGACGAGGACTATGCCCAAAGCCGCCGCAAGCAGGTGGGCACGGGCGACCGGAGCGAGCGCATCCGCACCTATAACTTTAACGAAGGCCGCGTGACGGACCACCGCATCGGAAGAACGGTGTATACCATCGACGCATTCGTGGATGGCGATATGGATGAGATCATCGACCAGCTCATCTATGAGGATCAGCAGGAACAGCTCAAGGCGCTGGGAATGCGTGGCGCATAAACGCATAACTTCCTGCCCGCAGGCATACGCTGCTGCGGGTGATGGCATTGATGGCGCAGGAAACGGTGGCGGCCGTGGCCTTTTCCACGGTGTTTGGCGTGCTGGGAACGGGCCTGGGGGGCCTGACCGGCGCGCTGCTGGGCATGAAGGGCAGGCGGCTGATTCCACTGCTGTTCAACCTGTCCAGTGGGATGATGATCGCGGTGGTCTGCTTTGAGCTGCTGCCGCAGGCCTATGCGCTTGGGCTGAGCGTCTCTGTGATGGGGATGCTGCTGGGCGTGCTTTGCGTGATGGCGCTTTCCGTAGCGCTGGACAGGCATCATCAGCGGGGGACGGATGCCGCAGCGATGCGGCGTACGGGGTTGCTCGTGTTGCTTTCTTTGGCGCTGCACAATTTTCCGGAGGGGCTGGCCGTCGGGGCGGGCTATGCGGCGGAACCCAGGCTGGGCCTGATGCTCGGCGTCATGATCATGCTCCACGATGTGCCGGAGGGCGTGGCCAGTGGCCTGCCGCTGCGCGCGGGCGGGGTGCCCATTGCAGGGGCATTCGGCATGACGGTCTTGAGCGGTTTGCCCACGGGTTTGGGCGCGCTGATCGGTTATGTGGCAAGCGGCGTGTCGCAGGGGCTGGTGGCGTTTAACTTCGGCCTGGCTGCGGGGGCAATGCTGCAAGTCACCGCAGGAGAGCTGCTTCCGCGCGCACGCGATCAGGGACAGGGCGCCCTCGACACGCTGTTTCTCACGGTGGGGATCGCCGTCGGCAGCGTGATGACGCTCGTCGTCTGAGCAGGCCAGACAGGAAAACATGATCTTGGTGGCGAAAGGAATAAGACAGGCCGTCGCAGATGGCGTGTAATCTGTGCGGTGGCACGAGATGATCTAAAGAAGGGATACACATGCAGACAGAGGTTCTGCCCGTCAGCGAAGCGTCGCTGGCACGGGCAGCTGAACGGATACGAAACGGCGAGATCGTCGGCTTTCCAACGGAAACCGTCTACGGGCTGGGAGCCAATGCGCTGTGCGCACAGGCGGTGCTGCGCATCTTTGAGGCAAAGGGCCGCCCGGCGGATAATCCGCTGATTGTGCACGTTTCTTCGGTGGAGGAGATTCCCCCGCTTGTTCGCGGCATTCCGCAGGCTGCCAGAAAGCTGATGGAGGCATTCTGGCCCGGCCCGATGACGTTGATCCTGCCCAAGGCGGATTGCATTCCCAATGCGGTGAGCGCAGGGCTTGACACGGTGGGCATCCGGCTGCCTTCCTGTGAAGCGGCGCGCGCGCTGATCCGTGCGGCGGGCTGCCCCATTGCGGCGCCAAGCGCCAACCGCAGCGGCAGGCCAAGCCCGACAACCGCGCAGCATGTGCTGGAGGACATGGACGGGCGCATTCCGCTGATTCTGGATGGCGGACCCTGCCAGGTGGGGCTTGAGTCGAGCGTCATCGACGCGACGGGTGAGGTGCCCGTCATCCTCAGGCCGGGCGGAATTACCCCGGAGATGGTGCAGGCCGTGCTCGGTGGCGTGCGCGTGGATGAGCACGTGATGAGCCCGCTTCACGAGGGCGAGGTGGCGCGCTCGCCGGGCATGAAGTATAAGCACTACGCGCCCAAAGCGCACACGGTCATCTACGCGGGCGAGAGCGGAAGGGTGGTCAGCGCCATCTGTGCGCGGTACGACGAGGCCGTGCGCGCAGGGGAGCGCGTGGCGATCCTGGGCTTTGACGAGCACGACTTCGGCGGGCGCACATGCATCAGCCTGGGCAGCGAAGCGCACCCGGAGCAGGCGGCAGCCCGGCTCTTTGCGGCGCTGCGCGAACTCGATGAGCGCGGCGAGACGCTGGCGCTGTGCGAGGCGGTGGATACCGCGGGCATTGGCCTGGCGGTCATGAACCGCATGGGGCGCGCGGCGGCGTTTGACATCGTGAGGGTGTGAGCCATGCTTTGCCGCAGCTTTGATTTTATCTGTGCCGAGGATGCGCGTGTGCTGATCGTGGGCACCATGCCCAGCGTTAAATCGCTTGAGCGTGCGCAGTATTACGGCCACCCGCGAAATGCCTTTTGGCCGATCCTCTTTGATGTGTTCGGCGAGGCTTACCGGGATGACTATGCCCTCAAGCAGGCGCTGATCCGGGCCCATCATCTGGCGCTTTGGGATGCGGCGGCCTGCTGCGAACGCGAGGGCAGCCTGGACAGCGACATGCGCGGCGTGGTGTACAACGATTTTGATGCGCTGTACCGTGTCTGTCCGCATATTCACACCGTGCTGTGCAATGGCGGCATGGCGCATACGCTGTTTCTGCGCTCGGGGTATGCGGGCAACCGGCACGTCGTGCGGATGCCGAGCACCAGCCCGGCTTATACGCTGTCCTATGTGGCCAAGCGCGAGGCGTGGAAAACCGCGCTGCTTGACGCGCTGTTTGAGCAGGAAGCGCCGCCTGCCAAGTGAAGCGCCGGATGGCGGGAAAAACAAATAATTGCTTTTGTTTGAACGGATACATTTGAAAGGAGCCAGACCAAAGAGGAGGGCGAGTGCATGAACATGGTCGATGTGATCCTCAAAAAACGATCGGGGCAGGCGCTGTCTGCAGAGGAGATCCGCGCGTTTGCGCGGGGCGCGGCAGATGGAAGCATCCCCGATTATCAGCTTGCGGCGCTGCTGATGGCGATCTGCTGGCGCGGCATGGATGCGCGAGAGACGACCTGCCTGACGATGGAGATGATGCGCTCGGGCGGCGTCATGGATCTGTCCGCCATCGGTGGCATCTGCGTGGACAAGCACTCCACCGGCGGCGTGGGCGATACCACAACGCTCGTGCTCGTGCCGCTGGCGGCGGCGTGCGGGGCCAAGGTGGCCAAGATTTCGGGCCGCGGGCTGGGGCACACCGGCGGAACGCTTGACAAGCTGGAGAGCATCCCCGGCTGTTCGGTGGAGATGGAGCAGGATCAGTTCATCAAGCAGGTTCAGCAGATCGGGTGCGCGGTCATCGGCCAGACGCATGATCTGTGCCCGGCGGACAAGGCGCTCTATGCGCTGCGGGATGTGACGGGCACTGTGGAGAGCGTCCCGCTGATTGCATCGAGCATCATTTCCAAAAAGCTGGCCAGCGGGGCAGGCGCTATCGTGCTGGACGTGAAGACAGGCAGCGGCGCGCTGATGCACACGCTGGATGCGTCGATCGAGCTGGCGCAGGCCATGGTGGACATCGGCACCCATGCGGGCAAGCCGATTCTTGCGCTTGTGACGGGAATGGATCAGCCGCTTGGCACCCACGTGGGCAATACGCTGGAGGTCAAAGAGGCCATCGACATCCTCAGCGGGCGAGCCGGAGGGGATCTGCTTGCTGTGTCGCTGGAGCTGGGCAGCCGGATGCTGGTGGCGTGCGGCATCGCCGCCGATGTCGGGGAAGGTAAAGCCCGCATGCGCAGTGCGCTGGAGAGCGGAGCGGGGCTTGCAAGGCTGCGCGCCATGATCGAGGCGCAGGGCGGCGACGGGAGCGTGTGCGACGATGTATCGCGCTTGCCGCAGGCGCGCTTCCATGTGGAGGTTCCCGCGCCGCGGGACGGCTTTGTCGCTCGCATGGATACGACAGCCATTGGCTTTGTGGCCCAGGGGCTGGGCGCTGGGCGCAGGCAGAAGAGCGACGTGATCGACCCCGCGGTGGGGCTGGTCATGGATGTGCGGCTGGGCGATGCGGTGCGCGCGGGCCAGCCGCTGGCTACGCTGCACCTCAACCGGCAGGAGCTGGCGCAGGAGGCTATCGCCCGGTTGCAAGAGGCCATTGTGATCGCAGAGGAAAAGCCCGCCCTGCCGCCGCTGGTGTATGCATCCGTGACGCCCCAGGGTGTCGAGCGGATGATGTGAGGCGCACGGCGCACAGGCCGGGCAGAGCGCCTGCATGCTTTGGTGGTCAAGCGGGAAATTGGGCAAAGACGCGCATTGATGCTTGACTTTTCAGCCCGGCAGGGCTATACTGATCTTGCTTGGAATGACGAAGAAGAGTAGCCCCGTCAGGGCCGTGCAAAGAGAGATGCGCCACAGGCTGAAAGCGCGTCGGCGGCAGGTGGGGGGAAGACCACCTTCCGACCGGGCCGCGCGGCGCGCGATACAGCGCCAAAGAGAACCAATCAGGGTGGAACCACGGGTAGGATTTGATCCGCTCGTCCCTCGACAACACGCGGGGGACGGGCGTTTTTTCGTCCCCGGAAATCAAAAAGGGAGGAAGACTGCGATGAAAATCATCTACAAAGACGGCACCACGGGCGAGTGCCCGCAGGACGAGGAGCTCCACGTCATCCGCCACACGGCAGCGCACATCCTGGCGCAGGCGGTCAAGCGGCTGTATCCGCAGGCGCGCTTTGCATATGGCCCGGCGACGGAGAAGGGCTTCTACTACGACGTGGATCTGG
>DVJV01000036.1 GCA_018716525.1 Candidatus Ventricola gallistercoris | reverse complement strand
CAAAGAGTTTCGTCGCGTCGCCACTCGCTACGACAAGCTGGCACGCAGGTTCCTGGGCTTTGTTTTCCTTGCCTGCATTCGTATATTACTTGCATAATCTCTGTGAGTATGAATTTAGAAACACACTCTAGAGGTTTCAAAGGGCTTGCTGCCTGCTGTGAGCAGGTGGCAGGCCCTTTATGTCATCCCCGGCTTGATGCCGCGCGCCATGGCGCGAGAGCACGATGCAACAGAGGCTTCTGCTTGCATAGGCGGGAAAACATTCTGCGTGCAATCCCTCCGGGAAAGGTATGGATCATTGGCGCCGGTTCTGCTATGATAGAAACGTAAATGCTGGTTTGGGAAGTGAAATGCATGATTTACGGCAAACTGCCCATCATCCTGCTTTCTGCGATGGCATCCGAAGCGGATGGATCAAAGGAGTATCAGATTGCCTACTATATTCTTTCAAACAGGCGCGAAGCTGCCAGCCTGAGCATTGTGGCGCTCGCGGAGCGGTGCCATGTGTCTGTGAGCTCCATATCCCGGTTTTGCCGTTCGCTTGGCCTGGAGGATTTTGCTGAATTGCGCGAGCTGATCCGGCAGGCCGACTGGCACTATGAACCGGCCTCCAGAGCGCCCCTTCCGGCGCAGCGGGTGGCGGATACCGTAAGCCTGCTGCATGAGAGCCTGGACCGCACCGCTTCAAGCGTCGATATGAATGCCATTGCCCTTCTTTGCCGGAAGATTGATGCGTATGAACGCGTTGCGCTCTTTGGGCTGCTCAAAGCAGGAACGGCTGCGCAGTGCCTGCAGGCGGATCTGCTCCTGCAGGACAAGGTGGCCGTCTGCAAAATGCCCCTTTCCCAGCAGATCGAGTATATGGAGCACGCCGATGAGCACGACCTGATCCTCTTGTTCAGCTATTCCGGTATCTATTTTGATTACCTGAACCAGCGGATGCCCAAAGGGCTTGAGCGGGCGCACGTCGTCTTTATCACGGGCGCGCGGGAAGTGAAGAGCCCTTGCATCAATCAGCTCATCCGCTTCGATTCGGACCTTTCGCAGGCGTCGCATCCCCTCCAGATGCAGATGATAGCCGCCCTGATCGCCCAGGAATACGCCAACTTCAGGCGAGAGAGAGGTTGAGTTTTCAGAATTTGAAAAAGGCTTGTCTTTCCCGGATTGCAATGATACGATATTTTCAGAAACGGACGCTCGCTTATATTATTGTATCCATTCTGTACGGGAGGAGACCGCCATGAATATACTGACCCCTGCATCCATCGGAAATGTCGTGCTCAAAAACAGAATCATCTTCCCTTCCATGTGCAATTTTTATTGCGATGCGGAAGGCTTTGTCACCGAGCAGCTCAAGGCCTTTGTGCGTGCACGTGTGGAAGGCGGCGCCGGAGCCATCATCATGCCCGGCAGTCCGCACGGAAAGCCCAGCCCGGCGCGCCCTGCGCTTTCCGATCCCAAGTATTACGAGGGGTGGCGCGCGCTGCGCGACATCTGCCATGAGCAGGATTGCCGCCTCTTCGTGCAGATTCATCCGGCGAAGGCACAGGCCGGGCGCGATCCGTCTTTGCTGTTGCCCGACAACATGCCTCTGGAGATGATCGAGGAGATCGTATCCAGCTATGCGGCCTGCGCGAAGGCGGCGCGTGAGATCGGCCTTGACGGCGTGGAAATTCACGGTGCGCATGCGCACGAGGTCGCCCAGTTCATGTCGCCATACTACAACCAGCGCACGGATGCATATGGCGGCAGCGTGCATAACCGGGCCAGACTGGGTGTGCAGGTTGTCCGGGCCATCAAGGAGGCGGCGGGGGAGGATTTCCCCGTGATTTTCCGCATCAGCTCGGATGAGCGCATTCCTGGGGGAAGGGAGATTGACGAGACGCTGGAGATTGCGCGCCTGCTTGAGCAGGCTGGCGCAGATGCGCTGCATGTCTCCACGGGTATGCCGCTTTCGGAAGCCTATATTTCAGCGCCCATGGATGTTCCGGATGGATTCAATCTTGATCAGATTGCGCGCGTGCATGAGACCGTCCGCATTCCGGTCATTGCGGTCAACCGCATCAATACCCCGGCGCTGGCCGAGTCTGTGATTGCGCAGCACATGGCGGATTTTGTGGCGGTTGGCAGAGCCATGCTCGCCGATCCGGCGTTTGTGCGCAAGGCGCAGACGGGCGAGCCCATCCGCCAGTGTTTGGGGTGCAATCAGGGGTGCCGCAAATCGCTGACCAAGAAGCAGATCTACTGCGTGCAAAATCCCTTTACGGGCCGCGAGGCATCCCTTCGCCTGGTGCCGGATGCAGCGCTTGCAAAGAAGCGCGTGCTCGTCATCGGCGCGGGCGTGGCCGGGCTGGAGGCGGCGATGGATCTGGCATTGCGCGACGCAAAGCCCGAGGTTTGGGAGAAAGCGCCCCACGCAGGGGGCCTGATCGAGCTCGCATGCGTTCCGCCGCACAAGGAGGCCATGCAGCGGATGATCGACTACCGCCTGGCTCAGCTGCAAAAGCATCAGGTACCTGTGCGCTTTGGGCTTGAGGCCACGCCGGAAAATGTCCGCGCCTATGAGCCCGATCTGATTGTTGTGGCCACGGGAAGCCAGCCCGCTATCCCGGCGATTCCCGGCCTTGACAGCCGCGTCTATACCGCGGACCAGGCGCTTGCGCTTTTGCGGGATGGTGATTTTCCGCATGTAAAACGGTGTGCGGTGCTGGGCGGCGGCCTTGTGGGGCTTGAGGTTGCGGATGCGCTGTGCGAACAAGCCATTCAGCCGGAGATTTTTGAGTTGACGGATGCCGTCGGTGCCGGGCTCAATGCAAACCGACTGTATTTCATCAAGCAGCGTCTTGAAGAGGGCCGGTGTGTTGTGCACTGCGGTGCGCGCGTGGAGGGAATTGCCTTCCCGGATGTGCGCTATCAGTGCGAAGGGCAGACGCACATCGCCGGGCCGTTTGATGCAATCATCGCCGCGCTGGGGCGTCAAAGCGACCGTGCGCTGGTGGACGGTCTGAGGCAGACCTGCCCGAATGCCGAGATCTGCTGTCTGGGCGATGCCAGCCATGTCGGCACGGCGATGGATGCGGTGGTTCAGGCGGCCGAGTTTGCGGCGAATTGGCATCCGGACGGGATGCAATGCGCCGATTAAAAGGCAGAAGCCCTGATTCCCGCTTTGTGCAGCCCGCGCATTCTTTACGTCTGACGGCTCTGCGGGCATCTACAAAGATGAAAGAGGCATGTGGAATCGCACAGGATACCCGTGCCTGTTGAAAATGCAATATCAAAGCGCCTGAGGCCTTCACACACATACGGCCGTCAGGCGCTTTGACATGCGCGAAAACGGCCCGGCGCTTTGGCACCATTTTGTCATAAGTCGGTTTGATCTTCTTTTCATATTGACAATCGTCTATGCATTGGCTATAATGCTCGTCAGATAGATGAATATCTATGAATGGAGGGCCGAATATGGTTGAAATGGACGTGGCGCTGATTTGCAAAGCGCTCGGCGACAGCAATCGGCTGCACATTGTGATGTCGCTTTTGCAAGGGGAAATGTGCGCCTGCCGGCTGCTGGAGGAATTCAGCATCACCCAGCCGACGCTTTCTCACCACATGAAAGTTCTGTGCGAATGCGGCCTCGTACAGGCGCGCAAGAAGGGCAAGTGGTGCCACTATTCGCTCAATTGCGAAACCCTGGCGGCCTTCCGGCAATTTATCGATGGCTTGGTGTGCTGCCGGACGCAGGATGACAAGGGGGATGCGTGAGGATGGCATGGCGCTTTATTCAGGATCAGGTGCTGGGCATGCAGTGGCTCAACGCACTGATCGGGCGGGCCTTAGCGGCAGTGGGGATGGACACACAAACCCGGCTCGGCGCAAGCGTGCAGTTTTTTGTCTACGATGTGCTGAAGATCACCGTGCTGCTGTGTCTGCTGATCTTTGTCATTTCCTATGTGCAGAGCTATTTTCCGCCTGAACGCAGCAAAAAAATCATGGGGCGCTTTCACGGGCTGGGCGCCAATTGCATGGCCGCGCTGCTGGGCACGGTGACGCCGTTTTGCTCCTGCTCATCTATCCCGCTGTTCATCGGCTTTACCAGCGCGGGCCTGCCGCTGGGGGTGACGTTTTCCTTCCTGATCTCTTCGCCCATGGTGGATCTGGGCAGCCTTGTGCTGCTCATGAGCATATTCGGCGCGAAGGTCGCCGCTGCGTATGTGTTGCTGGGGCTGGTTGTTGCGGTTGCCGGCGGCACGCTGATTGAAAAGCTGCATATGGAGCAGCAGGTGGAGGCGTTCATTCGCAATGCCAGCGCGGTGGATGTCGATTCACCGTCTCTGACCCAGGCAGAACGCCTGCTTTACGCCTGGGATCAGATGACCTCCACCTTCAAGAAGGTGTTTCCCTATATCCTGTTTGGCGTTGGAATCGGGGCGCTGATTCACAACTGGATTCCCGAGAGCTGGGTGGAAAGCATTCTGGGCGGGAGAAATCCCTTTGGCGTAGTGTTGGCTACGGTTGTGGGCATTCCCATGTATGCGGATATTTTCGGAACGATCCCCATTGCGGAGGCGCTGCTCGCGAAGGGCGCGCAGCTGGGCACGGTGCTCAGCTTCATGATGGGGGTAACGACGCTCTCCCTGCCTTCGATGGTGATGCTGCGCAAGGCGGTCAAGCCCCGTCTGCTGGCGCTCTTTGCCGGGATCTGCACGGTGGGCATTGTTTTGGTGGGGTATGTGTTCAATGCTTTGCAGTTTTTGTTGATTTGAGGAGGAATGAAACATGGCTTTCTTTGGATTGGGCAAGAAGAAAAGTGAGGCTGGTTGCTGCGGAAAGGGTTGCCCTTCTGCTCCCGCGGCACAGACCGGGGAAACGAACAAAAGCGCCGGCATCAAGGTCTTGGGGGGAGGGTGCGCCAAGTGCCACGAGCTGCAGGCCAACACCCGCACAGCTCTTGCGCGGCTGGGACTTGATGAGAAAGTGCAATTGATTACGGATTTTTCCATCATCGCCACCTATGGGGTGATGTCCACCCCGGCGTTGGTGGTGGATGAAAAGGTGGTCGGCTACGGGAAGGTGCTTAAGCCGGATGAAATTTGCGCCATCCTCAAGCGGGAGCGTGGTCTTTAATGAAACCCAGGGTTGCCTTTGTCTGCGTGCACAACGCATGCCGCAGTCAGATTGCCGAGGCGCTCGGCCGCAAGCTTGCAAGCGATGTCTTTGAGAGCTATTCTGCAGGTACAGCACTCAAATCTGCGCTCAATCCGGATGCTGTGCGGCTCATGCGCGCGCTTTACGGCGTCGACATGGAAGCATGCCAGCACCCCAAGCTGCTGGAGGATATTCCGCCTGTGGATGTGGTCATCACCATGGGATGTGGGGTTCACTGCCCAAACCTGCCTTGCAAGCACCGGGAGGACTGGGGCATTGAAGATCCGACAGGCAAGCCGGATGCAGCGTTCACCGAGGCCATCCGCATCATTGAGCGCCGGGTTTTGGCGTTGCGTGAGCAGCTTTCCCGCTAGATATTGCATGATCAGCAGACGCGCCTTTGATTTCTAAAGATGGGTCTCAGACTGTCAAAAAACCCATCCGGGAGGTTTGGAGGGCTAAAGCCCTCCAAATGCAATCCGAATCCGGCGACATGTGCGGCGGATTCGCAAGCTTGCGCAGCAAGGTTTCCTTGCGCCGTTTCCCGCCCG
>DVJV01000250.1 GCA_018716525.1 Candidatus Ventricola gallistercoris | reverse complement strand
CGGAAGTTGGTCATCATGCCGCCCAGCCAGCGGTTATTGACATAGAACATGTTGCAGCGCTTGGCCTCGGACTCAATAGACTCCTGCGCCTGCTTCTTGGTGCCCACAAACAGCACGCTCTTGCCTTCCATCGCCACGGAACGCACGAACGCATACGCCTCGTCGATCTTGCGGACGGTCTTCTGCAGATCGATGATGTAGATGCCGTTGCGCTCAGTGAAGATGTAGGGCGCCATTTTGGGGTTCCAGCGGCGGGTCTGGTGGCCAAAGTGCACACCGGCCTCCAGCAGCTGCTTCATAGAGATAACTGCCATGGTGATATTCCTCCTTTTATTAAACCCTCCCTGAGCCCTCTTGCCGTGCGGACCGCACACGCGGCAGGCGCACGAAAACAGGCGCAGGTGCGTTTTCCGTCAAATGATACCACACCGGGTGCAAAAAATCAAGGCTCTTTCGCACATTTTGCGCCATTTCTCTGCGAAAAAGCACGCAGGCACAAAAAAGCACGGCAGAAAGAAATCCTCTCTGCCGCGCATATGCATCAAAAAAAGTCTGTGAGCGTTGCCTGTAAGCCGAGTTCTGTATTCGGCGGTCATCTATCTAGACCCACCGTTACCGGTGGGTTCAAGCGAAATCCTGAGAGCTTGACGGGCCGTCTCAAACGCTCTTTCGTTTCTTGCTCCGAGTGGGGTTTACATCGCGGACAAGTCGCCAGGCCGCGGGTGAGCTCTTACCTCGCCTTTCCACCCTTACACGCCAAAGGCGTGCGGTATCTCTCTGTTGCACTTTCCCTGGGGTCGCCCCCGCCGGGTGTTACCCGGCACCCTGCCCTGCGGAGCTCGGACTTTCCTCACACCTTGCGGCGCGCGGCCGCCCGGCAGCCTCACAAACGGGTGGATTATAGCACATTTTGCCGCTTCTGTCAACCTTGGTGCGACAGCCCGATCAGCGCAAGCAGCTCGCCGTCAATCTCTTCTTCCCGGCTGATCACCATGTGCACCGTAAACCGCCGCGCGCTGATGGGCACCACCATCGCAAAGCGCGGATGATCCATCCGCTGCCGCAGGCTGATGGTCAAAAGCAGCGCCTCATCCGGCTTGCCGTTGGCCATAGCCGGACGCGGTGATGAGACATAGCAGTAGGGCTTGGGGTCTACGAGCGCGATGCAGGTCTTCATCACGCGAAGCTGGGTTTGCGGGTGCGCCTCGCACAGCGCTGTGCGCAGCGCCTCAAACAGCGCCCACTGCCGCGGTTTCCGGGCAAAAAACAGATCCACCTGAGCCGTCGTATCCATGCTTTTTCCTCCATTTGCAAAAACAGCCGGGCGGGCGCGCAAGACAAACCGCACCCGCCCGACCGGAAGAAAGCCTCGTTTGCACCGGGAAGCAACCGGTGCGCAGGCAAAAATCAGATCTCGTACCAGCGAATTTCGTCGGGCGTAAGGTTCAGCTCAAAGCTCGCGCCGTCGCCGGTGTACACCGTGGTCTGCTGCGGCTCATAGGTGTTGTTGACCACACAGTACTTGCCGTTTTTGACGTAGGCATGCACCTCGACGTTGAAATTGCTGGAGAACCAGTGGTGCAGCTCCTCTTCCGCATGCGAAGCCCACAGGATGCTGCGGTAGAGCAGGCGGCTGTTTTCAAAGCTGTAGGGCAAGCCGGAGATGTACACCGTGCGGCCCTTTTCGCATTCGTTGACGGCCATCTGCACCTCGCGTTCGCGCTGGCAGAGGATCTGTGTGCCGGGCAGTGCGTAGATGCCCTTCTGCCCCTCGCCAAAGTCGATGGGCTTCGTGCAGTCGGCCGTGATGAAGTGCTCCGGCACCTCGTCCCAGTTGTACTTGTCGTAGCCCAGCGTGAAGCCAGTCTCCCGCTCCACGCCCATCGCGCAGGCAAGCTGGAAGTAGTGGCCCTGATACGCATGGCCGCTGGGCTGGCCCACGCCGATGAAGCCGCCGCCCCGGGCGATAAACCCGCGCACCGCCGCACTGACAGCCGGATTCTCCCAGTAGACGCCGCCGGTGTGCGCCGTATCGCCGTCGCCCACATTGATGAGCACGTCGATGTCGTCGAGCACATGCGCATCGCTGAGAATGTCCTCGAAGCTGATGAACCGCACGTCAAACGGCGCGCCGGAAAGCGCCTCGATGACGCCCGCATAGCTGTAATTCTGCTTTTGATAGAGCGCGTGGTGCACCATGTGGCAACCCCAGGCGCGCATCCTGCCCCAGCAGTTGAGCACGGCGACGGTCTTCACGCAGTATGGCGTCGTCCCTTTGATGTTCTCATAGAGCAGGCGGAACTCGTCACACACGCTCTGCACATAGTCAAGGAACTCCGGAAACTGGCATGCCAGCTTGAGGTATCCGCCGTAGCCGATGCGGTCGATGGGCTTGCGCAGGATCGCCCGGCGCGCCGTCACCCAATTTTCCTTCGCCTCGCGCACAGGGTCTCCGCCCTCGTGGAACGTATCCGGGAAGAAGTACGGCAGGAAGCGCCCTTCCGTGTAGCGCACGCCGGGAATGTCGCTGATCAGGCGAAGCGTCGAACCGTTGCCCACACTGCCCACCACCGCATCCAGGCCGATGGTCGCAAACTCCGGCATGAACGGTTCCGTACCGATCCAGTGATCGCCCAGGAACATCATCGCTTCCTTGCCGCACTCGTGGGTGATCTCCACCATCTCCCGGGCCAGCGCGGCCACCTCGCGCCTCTGGAACGCCTGGAAATCTCTAAATTCCTTGCTGGGTACGCGGTACTGGTTGTTGAAGTAACCCTGGTCGATGATGTACTCCGGCCGGAAGCGGTAACCCACCTCACGCTCGAACTGCTCAAGGATGTACGGGGAAACCGACGCCGAATAGCCGTACCAATCGACGTACTTCTCACGCCGGAGCGCGTCAAACACCAGCGTAAACTGATGGAAGAACGTCGTATACCGGATCACATCCACATACGGGTGCTCTTCAATAAACCGGCGCAGCCGCTTCATGGTGTATTCGTGCGTCTTGGGCTGGCGCACGTCAAACGTGATCTGGTGCTCCACGCCCTTCCAGTCGTTGACCACGGCATTGTACATGTGCACCGGGTCCCAGATCAAGTAGCACAGGAAGGATACGGTGTACTCGTGATACGGAACCGGCTCGTCGATGATCACAAAGCCGTTCTCATAGCGCCACGCCTGCGGGGAAAGCGGCTGGCCGTTCGTGCGGTCGATGACCTCCCACCAGCGGGTGATATCGTCGCGGGTGTTGGGCATAAGCAGCTCGGTGGAGAGGTTCTCCATCAGCTCAATAGCAAGCGGCCCTTCCTGCGCCATGCGGAAACCCGTCATGATGTAGCACTGCTGCACCTCGTCCGGATTCGCCTTGGCCCAGGCGTTATCCTTTCGGGTGGTGTAGTAGGTGGAATACACCTTCGCGTCGATATTCCTGAGCTCCTGCGGAAAATCGGTTCCGTCACAGTCGCGTACTGCATCCGCTCCCCAACGCTCAAATAGCTCGAGCGTCTGCGCAACGACATCCACATCCGTCGGAATCGTAACGCGACCTCGGAGCCGCTTGTTTTTCTCCATATCCATGTACCTCGCCGAGACAATTTGTTGTGGTGACAGGCCGCCGGGTGAAGCCAGCGCGGCCCGCATGATTCATGAATGATTCAATCGGATGCTCACCTGTGCGAACGGTTGTACAGGTAAAACAGCACCAGAATACCCGCCAGGCCGATGAGCATCTGCACCGTACCGGTATAGCCGATATTGCGCTGCCCGTCAATGATCAGGTAGCAGCATACCGCCAGCAGCGCCAATCCGCCGATGGTGGTCAGTCGCTTTTTGGTGTATTCATTCATCGCCCATCACCCCTTCAGTCCGCCCAGGGTCATACCCTTGGTGAGTTTCTTCTGAACACAGATGTACAAAATCAGCGTGGGCAGCATGACCATCACCAATCCTGCATACATCTGGCCATACTGTGCAGCGGCATTTTGCGCCTTCATCAGGTTCATCAAACCGACAGAGAGTGTCTTGGGGCCGTTAGGATCGGAAAGCAGCGTCATGGCGATGATGTATTCGTTCCAGAAGGACAGAAAGTTGAACAGCACCACCGTGATGATGCTCGGCTGCGCCATGGGGAAAATGATCTGCACCATTGTCTGCGTGTGGGATGCGCCGTCGATATAGGCAGCCTCCTCATAAGCTTTGGGCAGCGTGACGAAGTAGCCCGAAAGCAGGTAAATGGTGAAGGGCAGCGCCGTGGCGGCATAGACCAGCGCAACAATGAAGATGTTGTTGAGGAAGAAGCCGTTTAACCCCCAGCCGCGCAGCGCCTTATCCGCATCGACGAACATGAGAAAGATCGGCACGACGATGTAGTTGACATTGATGAACAATCCGCCCATGAACAGCACGTTGATCAGCTTGCGCAGCCGGAACTTAAAGCGGCTGAGCACATAGGCAGCCGGCAGGGCGACCACCAGCAGGATGCACAGCGCAATAGCCGTAACCAGCACGCTGTTGAGCATGTATTCACCCATGTGCGCCTTGGTCCAGGCATCCACAAAGTTTTGCCAATGGATGCCCATGGGCAGTTTCCACGGATTGCCGTAAAACTCGCTGTTCTCCTTGATGGAGGCCATGAACACCCAGGCCACCGGCACCAGAATGCTGACGGCCAGCAGGCCGAGCACCACGTACACAAACAGATGATAAATTCTATCCGAGGAGAAGGTTTCCTTCTTATTCACAGCTTTCATCCTCCTTAGAATTCAATCGGTTCGCGCTTGGTGATGGCATTGACGATCGCGCTGAGCGCAAACGAGAACACAAACACGATCACACCGATGGCCATGCCATAGCCGTAGCTGGAATTGGTGTAGGCCTGCTTGTACATGTAGCTGAGGAAGACCTCGGTGCTGCCGTCGGGGCCGCCGGAGGTCATAGCCTTGACCAGCGTAAAGCTGAGGTTGATGTTGCTGATGATGAAAAACGTCAGCGTGGTACGGATGTTCGTCCAGATCAGCGGAATGGTCAGCTCAAAGAACTGCGTCCTGCGGCTAGCGCCCTCGAGGTTGGCGCTTTCGTAGAGGGATTCTGGAATCGCGGCCATGGAGGCCATGTACATGACCATGTAGTAGCCAATGGCCTGCCAGATCATGGCCGCCGCAATGCTGTAGATGACGATGCTCTGCGTGCCCAGCCAGTAGATGGGCTCGGCGTCCTGGCCGCGGAAGAGGGCCAGCAGCGAGTTGAGCATGCCGTTGTTGGGATCGTAAATCGCGCTGAATATCGCGCTGATGATGACTATGGACAGAATGTTGGGAATGTAGAAGACCACCCGGAAGAAATTCTGACCCTTGAGCGTCTTTTCACGCGAAAGGATGGCCGCAAAGAAGAGGGCCAGGCTCATGGTGATGATGCTCACCAGCACGATGAGCAGCACCGTGTTCTGGAAGGATTGGAAGAACTTCATGTCTTTGAAGAGCTTTTGAAAGTTTTCCAGCCCGACAAACGTGCGCTTGGAGGAAAAGCCGCCCCACTTATACAGCGACATCTTAAACACGTTGAACGTCGGAATGATCATGAACACAAAAAACAGAATGACGGCTGGCGCTGAGCACAGGGTGATAAACAGCTTCCTGCCCTTTTGATGCTCCAAATCTCTCTCCTCCTTCGTCAGCGACGCCACCGGCTGCACGCCGGCTGACGTGGTTACGGCGCCGTGGTGGGGCCGCTGTAAAAAGGGCTGCGGTGAGAAGGATCGCTCACCGCAGCCTTGACAGACTGCTTCGGCTCAGGTTGCCGAACCCCGATTTACTTGAGCGCCGCACGCAGCAGATCGCTGTCGATCTTGATCTGCTCGATCCACTCTTCCTTGGTCTTGTCGCCGCTGACCAGGGAGTTGACGGCCTCAAAGACGGTCGTATTGAAGTTCACGCCCTCCACCGGATCGGTCGCGGCGAAGCTGCCCAAAGCGGCCTTGGCGCCCGTGTCGTAGATGGAATAGAAGAGCTGGTTGTCGCCTTCCAGCGTGTCGGCAAAGCCTACGATCGGCTGGATGGCATTGCCCTTGGCAAAGATGGCAGCCGCCTCGTCGGAGTACATGTACGCTACAAACTGCTTGGCCTCGTCAACGTTGGCCGCCTCGGACGGAATCCACATCTGCTCAAACCAGGTGTAGGAGTAGCGGTCGCCGCCTTCAGTCACAGCCGGCAGCGCGGTGAAGCCCCACTTGAAGCCCTCGGCGCGCGGCGCATCCTTCATCTCGCCGACAACCCAGGTGCCGTTGGGCATGAAGATGGCCTTGTTGTCGAGGATGAGCTGCTGGTTCTTGGTGAAGTTATCGTTGTTGGCATTGGCCGGAACGGACTTCTCGGTGTAGGTCGCCAGCTTGGCCACGATGTCAAACGCGGTCTGCGCCGGTTCGCTGTCCCAGATGCCCTCGGCATAAGTCGTCGCCTCGTTGAAGAACTCGGCGCCGCCCACTTCGTAGAGCAGAGCGTAGAAGAATGCGTCAAAGTAGCCAGCGGTCGGATAGGCGAACAGCGCAATGCCTTCTTCCGCGGCCTTGTCGCCCAGCGCCCACATCTCGTCCCACGTGGTGGGCAGCTCCCAGCCCTTTTCCTCAAAGAGCGTCTGGTTGTAGAACAGGCCGCACGGGCTGTAGAACATCGGCGCCATGTAGGTCTTTCCGTCGCCGTAGGGGTTGGTCAGGGAGGACTCGGTGAAGCCGCCGGCGATCTTGTCGCTGACGAGCACATCCTCGCCCGGCACGGTCATAGACAGCACGTCGGTGATGTCCGTCAGCAGGTTTTCCTTGATCATGGTCTCGGTCAGCGCCGCGGGACGCCCCGTCGCCAGGTGCACAACGTCCGGGAAAATGCCAGCCTTCATGTTCGGGCTGATCACATCCTCCAGGTTCTTATCGCAGATGAGTTCGACCTCGATGCCGGTCTTCGCGGTGAACGCCTCGCAGACCTCCACCCAGATCTCGGAGCCATAGGCAGACTCAAGCGCCGCCACCGTGATCTTCCCCTCTGCCGCGGCGAAGGAAGCCAGGCTCAGCGTGAGCACGAGCGCCAGGACGATCCCCAGAATCTTTCTCATACCACATAACCCTCCTCAATAAATTCGGTCGAATTCGCCAACTCAGACGGATTTTAGGC
>DVJV01000249.1 GCA_018716525.1 Candidatus Ventricola gallistercoris | reverse complement strand
CGGCGGATTCGGAAACCTTGCTGTGCAAGGTTTCCTTGCGCCGTTTCCCGCCCGGGAGCCCCATGGGGGCGAGAGGGAAACGGCGTAAATCTCGGAAAAGGACGCCGCAGGCGGACTTTTTCGACACGCTGGGCCTTGCATAGCAAGGCTTCCTTACGCTGTTTCCCGCCCGGGAGGTCTGAAAGACCGAGAGGGAAACAGCGCAAATTTCGAAAAAGGACGCCATAGGCGGACTTTTTCGACACGCTGCGGCGTGAACACCATGCCCTCTTCCTTGGTTGCACCGGCATAGAGCACATCGGTATATACCGCCCCGTGTGCAGATAGTGGCTGACCACCTGCCGCGCGGTAAACGGCATCGGCCGCCCGAGCGCCTCGCAAAGCGGCACCCACTCCAGGCGGCCCTCGGCGCAAGCGCCCAGGGGCCTGGCATCCGGCGCAAGCGACGCAAAAAAGTAGCAGTTCTCGCGCACCTCGCCGTCTTTCAACCGCAGCGTGACATAGCGCATGCGCAGCCCGGTCAGATCCGCCTGCGTCAGCCCCGTTTCCTCCCGCAGCTCGCGCAGCACGCAGGCGCGCGCGTCGTTGAGCTCCTCCGGCTCAAAATGCCCGCCGATGCCGCACCAGCTGGGCAAAACCACCCGCGAGCCCACGCGGTAGAGCAGCAGCATCTCCTCCCCGCGCGTGATATACACCGCCGTCATGCAGCGCAGACGCCCGTCCATCACGGCGCCTCCTGCCTGAGCAGCACGATTTCCGCGTCCGTCATCTCCCGCCACTGGCCGGGCAAAAGCGCGCTGTCCAGCAAAAGCGCGCCGATTTGCAGCCGCTTGAGATACGTCACCTGCACGCCCCGGGCGGCAAACATCCGCTTGACCTGGTGATACCTGCCCTCCGTCACCCGCACGCGCGTCACGCTCTGCGTCTCGCCCGAAGAAAGCACCTCCAGCGCCGCCGGCCGCGCGTCAAACGCGCCGTCGGCATCGTCGATGTGCAGCCCCGCGGCAAACGCCTTGACATCCGCATCGCCAAGCGGCCCGTCCACATGGGCCAGATACACCTTGCCCACCTCGTGCCGCGGCGATATGATCTGGTGGGCAAGCTGCCCGTCGGAGGTGATCACAAGCAGCCCCTCCGTGTCCTTGTCAAGCCGCCCGGCGGGCATGCAGCCCATGGCCCTGTACAGCGGCGGCAAAAGGTCCATCACCGTCTGCTGCCGGGGATCGCGCGCCGCCGTGAGCACCCCCTGGGGCTTGTTGAGCATCACGTGGCGCTGCTGCCGGTACTCAAGCAAACGGCCGTCTATGCACACCCGGCTTGAAAGCGCATCCACCTGCATGCCCGCGTCCCTGGCCGCCTGCCCGTCCACCGTCACGCGCCCCGCGCGCACCGCGCTGCGCACCTCGCTGCGGGTGCCTTCCCCCAGCATGGCAAGCAGCTTATCCAGCCGCATCACGTCCTTCACGGGCATCCGTCCTTCCCTGTGACATCGCCTTCCATTATACAGCACGACACCCGTTTTTGCAATTCTCGCGCGCCACGCCGCCAGGCCTCCCGCAAATCTGTTTTTTCACAATCCTGCGCATTCATGCAGTGGGACGTTTTTCGCCCGCGTGGACGTTTTGCGTTTGAAAACTGCCCCGCGCTTCCCGCCCTTAAGCGAAACATCACACCAATTTGCTTTTCCTTTTGCACAGTTTATGATATAATGTGCCTACATGGATCGACGGGGGCGCCCGGTGTGCCCCAAACACAAGGCGACCGTCCTCCAAGCCGAAATGGCACGAATAACCCAATATCACAGGAGTGTGTTCACAATGAGGAAGAAGCAATGCGTTGCCATGCTGCTGGCTGGCGGCCAGGGCAGCCGCCTGGGCATCCTGACCAAGAATGTGGCCAAGCCCGCTGTCCCCTACGGCGGAAAATACCGGATCATCGATTTTCCGCTCTCCAACTGCACCAACTCCGGCATCGATGTGGTGGGCGTGCTGACGCAATACCGCCCGCTTGAGCTCAACGCGTACATCGGCTCCGGCTCCCCGTGGGATCTGGATCTTTCCAACGGCGGCGTGTTCGTTCTGCCCCCGTACCAGACCGGAAAGACCGGCGAGTGGTACAAGGGCACGGCCAACGCCATCTATCAGAACATTCCCTTCATCGCGCAGTGGGATCCGGACTACGTGCTCGTGCTCTCCGGCGACCACATCTACAAGATGGATTACAGCGCCATGCTGCGCGCGCACATCGCCAACGGCGCGGACCTGACCATCGCCGTGCGCGAAGTGCCGTGGGATGAGGCTTCCCGCTTCGGCATCCTCAACACCGACGAACACAACCAGATCACCGAGTTCGAGGAAAAGCCCGCCAACCCCAAGAGCAACAAGGCCTCCATGGGCGTGTACATCTTCACCTGGAGCAAGATGCGCAAGTATCTGGAGCTCGACGAGGCCGATCCGCATTCGGAAAACGACTTCGGCAAGAACATCATTCCCACGATGCTTGGCGACGGCCAGAAGCTGTTCACCTACACGTTTGACGGCTACTGGAAGGACGTGGGCACCATCGAATCGCTCTGGGAGGCCAACATGGACCTTCTGGAGATGCCCATGCCCATCGACCTGTACGACAAGCGCTGGCGCATCTTCGCCCGCAACCCGGGTATGCCGCCGCACTACATCGCCGAGGGCGCGAAGGTCATCAATTCGCTGATCACCGAGGGCTGCGAGATCATGGGCGTGGTGCGCCACAGCGTGGTCTTCGCGGGCGTGACGGTGGAAACCGGCGCCGAAATCACCGACGCGGTCATCATGCCGGGCGCGGTCATCGAGCGCGGCGCGGTGGTGCGCAGGGCCATCGTCGCGGAGAACGCGCACATCTGCGCGGGCGCGATCGTCGGCGAAGAGACCGGCAAAATCGCGGTGGTCGGCCCGAAGGCCGTTGTCCCCGCTGGCGAAAAAGTTGCTGCCGGCGTCCAGATCGACGCCGATGCGCAGTAAGGAGGTACCCCACATGAAAGACGTCATGGGTCTCATCTATACCGGTGAAAACGACATCCACCTGGGCGAACTGACCAGCCAGCGCGCCGTCGCGGCGCTGCCCATCGCCGGGCGCTACCGCGTGATCGACTTCCAGCTCTCCTCCATGGTGCACTCCGGCATCAAAAACGTCGGCGTCATCACCCAGAAGAACTACTCCTCGCTGATGGACCACATCGGCTCCGGCCGCGAGTGGGATCTGCACGGCAAGCAGGGCCTGGTCATCCTTCCGCCGTTTCTGACGCGCGAGAACATGGGCGTGTACTCCGGGCTGCTGGACGCGCTCAAGTCCAACAGCAATTTCCTGCGTCTGTCGCGCCAGGAGTATATTGTGCTGACAAACAGCCACACTGTCTATAACATCGATTTTACCGATGCCCTGCGCGCCCACGTGGAGCGCGGCGCCGATCTGACGATCCTCTACGCCCGCGTGAGCAAGGTCAATTCCGGCACGGAAGGCGAAAACGACACCTACCTCTCCGTGGATGAAAACGGCACCGTCACCGGTATGGAGATCGGCTCCGCCGTGCCCACGCGCGAGTTCGCTTCCCTGAAGGTCTACATCACCAAGCGCGAGCTGCTGCGCCAGATCGTCGAGCAGAATGCCGCCAACGGCATGCACAACTTCGACCGCGACATTCTCCAGCGCAGCATCAACGAGGGCACCCTCAAGATCTGCGGCTACGAGTACAAGGGGCTGGCCTGCCAGATCGACTCGATCCAGTCCTACTTCAACTTCAACATGTCGCTGCTCTCCGGCGATGTGCGCCGCCAGCTCTTCCCCGCCGAGCGCCCGGTCTACACCAAGGTGCGCGACGACCTGCCCGCCCGCTACGTGGAGGACAGCCTGTGCTCCAACTCCCTGATCGCCAACGGCTGCGTGATCGAAGGCACGGTCATCAACTCCGTGCTCTTCCGCGGCGTCAAGGTCGCCAAGGGCGCGGTGATCAAGAACTCCATCGTCATGCAGGACGCCCACATCCAGGAGGGCGCGGAGATCGACCACTGCATCCTGGACAAGCAGAGCGTCATCCGCCGCAACGGCCGCCTGATCGCCCCTGCCGCTTACCCCATCGTCATCGCCAAGAATGTCGTGATTTAATGCAGCGCGTGGCCGCACAGCGATCATGATCTGTTGTGCGGCTTCGCCTTTTTAGAAGGAGGATCGCGAAATGAAGGTCTTATTTGCCGCTTCCGAATGCGTGCCTTTTGTCAAGACGGGTGGCCTGGCCGACGTGGTCGGCGCGCTCTCGCCCGTGCTCAAGGCACAGGGCGCCGACGTGCGCGTCATTTTGCCGCTGTACGCCGCCATTCCCGAAACGTACGTCCGTCAGATGAAGCTCGAGTGCGAGTTTGAAGTGGAGCTGTGCTGGCGCAAGCAGTACTGCGGCATCAAGTCGCTTGAATATCAGGGCGTCACTTTCTACTTTGTGGACAACCAGTTCTACTTCGGCCGCTCCTACATCTACGGCCTGGGCGGGGATGAATACGAGCGCTTCGGCTTCTTCTGCCGCGCGGTCATCGATGCGCTGGTGCACCTTGACTTTAAGCCCGACATCATCCACTGCCACGACTGGCAGACCGGCATGATCCCCGCGCTGCTCAAGATCCAGTACGCGCACTTCCCGTTCTACGCGAACATGAAGACGGTGTACACCATCCACAATTTGCAGTACCAGGGCGTGTTCCCCATCAAGGCCGTGCAGGATACGCTCGGCCTGGGCGACAGCCTGTTCACCGCCGACAAGCTGGAGTGCTACGGCTGCGCCAACTACATGAAGGCCGGCCTGGTGTACGCCGACCAGCTGACGACCGTCTCGCCCAGCTATGCCGATGAGATCCAGACCGCGTTCTACGGCGAGCGCCTGGACGGCCTGCTTCGCGCGCGCAGGGATCAGCTCTCCGGCATCCTCAACGGCATCGACGTGGACGATTACGACCCGGCGAAGGACCCGCAGATCTACGCCAACTACGACCCGTATCACCTGGGCGGCAAGGAGATCTGCAAGCAGGAGCTGCAAAAGGAAATGGGCCTGGTCGTCGATCCCGACGTGCCGCTGGTGGGCATCATCTCCCGCCTGTCCAACCAGAAGGGCTTTGACCTGATCGAGTGCGTGATCCGCGAGCTGATGGGCCTGGGCATCCAGCTGGTGGTGCTGGGCATGGGCGAGGCCAAGTACACCAACCTGTTCTCCTGGGCGGAGAGCGAGTATCCGGGCCGTCTGGCGGCGCGCTTTGCGATGAACCACCAGCTGGCCCACCGCATCTACGCCGGCAGCGACCTGTTCCTCATGCCCAGCCAGTTTGAGCCGTGCGGCCTGTCGCAGATGATCGCGCTGCGCTACGGCACCATCCCGGTGGTGCGCGAGACGGGCGGCCTGCGCGACACGGTGCTCTCCTACAACAAGTTCACCGACGAGGGCAACGGCTTCACGTTCTTCAACTACAACGCGCACGACATGCTCTACACGCTGCGCCGCGCGGTGCACTACTACAAGAACAACCGCGAGGTGTGGTACAAGCTGATCGTCCGCGGCATGATGGGCGATTACAGCTGGTATTCCTCCGCCGGCAAGTACCTGGCGCTGTATGAAAAGCTCATGAAGCCCGCCACGGATTTCACGCTCACCGAGCCCGCCGCGCAGGCGACGCCCGAACAGGAAGCGCCCGTTCAGGAGACGCCTGTTCAGGAAGCGCCTGCCGAGGCCCCCGCAGCGCAGGAAGCGCCCGCCGAGGAAAGCGAAAACCCTAAAAAAGCCCCGGCCAAGCGCACCCGCAAGAAGGCTGAGGCGCCGCAGGCCGGGGCACCGGAAGACGCTGTGACGGCGGAAAAGAAGACGCCCGCCAAGCGCACCCGCAAGAAGGCCGAGGCCGCGGAGGCCCCTGCCGGCGATGCCGCCGCCGAAGAGCCCAAGAAGGCTCCGGTGAGGCGCACCCGCAAGAAGGCCGAGGCCACGGAGGCCCCTGCCAGCGATGCCGCCGAAGAGCCCAAGAAGGCCCCGGTGAAGCGCACCCGCAAGAAGGCCGAAACCGCCGAATAATCCTTTTGATTTCACCCATTTTAAATAGGTCCCCGCCTGCGCAAAGCCGCAGGCGGGGCAACCTGTTTTGTGCTCATGTTCACATTAAAGGAGTTTCTATGTTCCTGATTCGCCGATATGCCCTGCCGCTCTCGCTGCTGGCCGTGCTGATGCTGATGATCGCCGCGCCCTATCTCATCCCGGAAAATCCGGATAGCGCGGTGTTCCGCTCCGGCACGCTTGGGGCCATTTTGATCGCCGGGTGCGCCTTCCCCATCTGGCAGGCCTTTTCCCGGGCCGACCGGCGCACGCTGGCAAGCGGCCTGGTCTTTGGCCTGCTGTTTGCCACGGCGCTGAGCCTGGGTTCGGAGCTGTTCATCTACAATGGGCTGCTGCGGGGCATGGGCAGCCTGATCCGCCGCCTGGCGGTGCCCCTGCTGGCGGCCCCGGCACTGGGCGCCCTGTGCGCGCGGCTGATGCTTTCCGGCAGGCTGCTGTGCGCCCGGAAAGCGCCGCGCATGCCGGTGTGGGGAATCGCGCTGATTCTCTTTGTGTGCTGGTTTCCGCTGCTGCTGGCGTTTTACCCCGGCATGCTCAACTACGATGTGGCCAGCGAATACGCCCAGCATGTGGAGCAGGCCTATTCCAACATCCACCCGCTTTTGCACAGCGCGCTGCTCAACGGCATCATCACCCTGGGCGAAATGCTCGTCAGCCGCACGTTCGGCGTGCTGCTCATGTCGCTGATTCAGATGGCGCTCTTCGCGCTCGCGCTCGCCTACAGCTGCGCCTTTGCGCAGCGGCGCGGCGCGCCCCTGTGGGCCGTGATGCTGATGCTGGCGTTTTACGCGCTGCATCCGGTCTTCTCGGTCATGTCCCTCTCCATGACCAAGGACACGCTCTTTGCCGCGGCGGTGCTCGTCTTCTCGCTCAAGACGTGGGAGATGATCGAGTCGCCCGAGTCCTTCTTTGCCAGGCGCCAAACCTGCGCCTTCTATGTCGTGCTGGGCGTGGCCAGCGCCCTGCTGCGCAACAACGGCGTGTTCGCGCTGCTGCTCATGTTCCCGGCGCTGCTCGTCGCGCTGCGCGGGTTCAAAAAGCGCGTGGCGCTGCTGTATGCCGCCTGCGTCCTTTCCTGCGCCGTCGTGCAGGGCGGGCTGACGCTCTTGCTCACGCCGGAGTCCTTTCCCTCCTTCCAGTTTTACAGCCTGCCCGCCCAGCAGCTGGTGCGCGCCTACAACAGCGGCGCCATGTCCGAGGAAGATCAGGCCGAAATCCGCTCCTGGTACTCGGATGAATATGGCCTGACCATTCACGAGCACCTGGCCGACAGCGCCAAGGGGTATCTGGACCGGCCGCTCATGCAGGAAAAGGGCGGCGAATTCCTTTTGCTGTGGGCGCGTCACGCCAAGACCTACGCGCACGAATACCTGGAGGCCTTCCTGATGCTCAACGTCGGCTCCTGGTATCCGGATGACCTGAGCCACTCCACCATCTACCCCGACGCCTCCTACAACGACAAAGGTTACCTCCAGCTCAATGAGTACGACCTGTCGCAGTACGACATTCACACCTCCTGCTACCTGCCATCCGTGCGCGACTTCTACGAGCGCATCTGCCGCCGCAACGAATACCAGAAATACCCGGTCATCTCCATCCTCTTTTGCACCGCCACGCCGTTTTTTATGATTGTGCTCGCCTGCGCGCTGCTGGTTTCCCGCCGCCAAAGCCGCCTGCTGCCCGCTGCCATGGGCGCGCTGGGGCTGTGGCTGTCGTACCTGTTCGGGCCGTGCACGCTGCCGCGCTACATCCTTCCGCTCTTCTGCCTGGCGCCGCCGCTGCTGCTTTGCGCTTTCCTGCTGAAGCGGCACGACGAGGCAGAATCCCTCATTCCTTCCCACGACAGGAGCTTGTGACATGACCAGGCGCATTGAAACCTTCCTTCACCGGTACGCCGTCCTGTGCGCGCTTTGCTGCGCGCTGATGATGGTGGTCGCCGCGCCCTACCTGATCCCGGAAAACCCGGACAGCGCCACGTTCCGCTCCGGCACGCTGGGCTTCATCCTGATTTGTGCCTGCGCCTTGCCCGTGTGCCACGCCCTGCGCCGCCACACGCTGCGCGCGATCGCATACGGATGCGCGTTTGCCTGGATCTTCGCGCTCTGCCTCGGCCTGGGCAGCGAGCTTACCGCCTATGACGGCCTGCTGCCCGGCATGGGCAGCGCCATCCGCCGTCTGGCCGTGCCCTTTCTGGCCGCGCCCTATCTGGGGGCGCTTGCCTCCTTCCTGTTTGCCGCGCGTCCCCTGCGGCAGAGATCCGAAAGGAAAGCCATCCCCTTTGCGGCGTTCTTCGCGCTGTTTGCCCTCTGCTATGGCCTGGTGCTGCTGGCGCTGTTCCCCGGCGTGATCTCCTACGACTTTGAACACGAGATCGCGCAATTCACCACCGGCGCATACGATGCCGCCCACCCGGTCTTCCACACGCTCTTCCTGGGCAGCCTCTACGCGCTGGGCGAGCGTCTGCTGGGCTCCATGACGGCCGGCGCCGCGCTGTACAGCCTGGTGCAGCTGCTGATCCTCGCCGCGCTGTATGCCTATGCCTGCACATTTGTGCAGCGCCGGGTTCCCCGCGCGGTGACGCTGGCGCTGGCCGCCTGCTTTGCGCTGCTGCCGTTTCACGGCGTGCTGGCCGTTTCCACCGCCAAAGATCCGCTCTTTGGCGGGCTGTCGGTTCTGCTGTGCCTCTCGCTGTGGGAGATGGCGGAAGACCCCGGCGCATTCCTGCACAGCCGCCGCAAGTGCGCGCGCCTGACGCTCGTCAGCCTCTTCATGTGCCTGCTGCGGCACAATGCGCTCTTTGCCGTCATCCCGGCGTGTCTGGCGGCGGTGATCCTCTGCCGGAATCTGCGTCTCAAGGCCCTGCGCCTGTGCGCCCTTTCGCTCGCCTGCTGTCTGCTCATCCCGCAGGCGTTCGTTTTCGCCGTGGATGCGCAGAAAGTGCCCAGCTCCGAGCTGCTCAGCGTGCCCTGTCAGCAGCTGATGCGCACCGCCTCCAGGGCGGAGCTCAGCGGAGCGCAGGCGCAGGAATTGAGCGCGTGGTTCTCCGGAGAAGAGGCGCGCTACCGTCCCCACTGCGCCGATCCCGCAAAGGGCGGCAACTTCGATCTTGAGCGCTATCAGGAGGACCCCGGCGCATTCTTCGCCATGTACCTGCGCTATGGCGCCGCCTATCCGCGCATCTATCTGGAGGCGTTTTTGGAAAACAGCGTAGGGCTGTGGAATCCGGACGACCGCTCCCACGCCCATGCGCTGAGCACCGAGGAATACGACTACATCTACCTGAACACCACCTACCCCTTTGAGCCGGACCGCTACCCCATCACGGCACAATCGCTGCTGCCTCCGTTGCAGCGCCTGCTCTACGCCTTCACGCACGATTCCGTGCAGCAGCGCTACCCGCTGCTCGCGCAGCTCTTCTGCCCGGCCACCTACTCATTCCTGTGCCTGCTTTGCGCGCTGCTGCTCCTGTGCCGCAGGCAGGGCCGCTTTGCGCTGTGCCTCATGCCCATGGCGGGGCTGTTTATCTCCATCCTCTTCTCCGCGGGCGTGTTTGTGCGCTACGCCTACCCGCTGATGGCCTGTGCGCCGGTGCTGCTCACGCTTTCCCTGGCCCGCCCCGCGCCGGAAGATGTGGCCTGATCCTCATGGATGATACAACAAAAGGCTGTTTCTCCTTTTCGGAAAAACAGCCTTTTGTAATGGGTAAGAAAACCGCAGTCGCTTGCCTGCACGCCAAGTGAGACCCTGCTTTACAGCCTGCTTTAAGACTCCATCTTTTGCTTGAATTGGGAAAACGTTGGGCTGCCGCCCAAACCTGCCTGAGAGCCTTCGTCCCTCAGACTCCCTACTTCGCTTCGCGCGGATGGAAGCCATTCACACTGAAAACCGTTTCACAGCACGATGCGCTCCATGCCCTGCGCATCCGCCGGGTCATGGGTGACCAGCACCAGCAGCCTGCCCTGCGCGCGGCGGCGCACACAGGCGCGCGCCTGCTCGTGCATGGCCTCGTCGAGCGCGCGGTACGGCTCATCGAGCAGCAGCACATCGCCCTCAAAGGCCAGGGCCCGCGCCAGCGCGGCGCGGCGCTTCATTCCGCCCGACAGCTCCGCGGGGTAGGCGTCCGCCGCCTCCAGCAGCCCCAGCTCCCGCAGGCAGCTTCTTCCCCGCTCCTGCCGCTCCTCACGTTTGCGGCCGGGCGCGGTCAGCGACACGTTTTCAAGCACCGTCAGCCACGGCATCAGCCTGTCTTCCTGAAAGCAGACGGCCACGCGCGGCGCCCCTTCGATGCGCACCTCCCCGCCGGTGGGCCGGAGCAATCCGGCGATCAGGTGCAATAGCGTCGTTTTGCCCCGCCCCGACGGGCCCCATATGGCATAGGCGCCCGGCGAGCGCAGGCTCAGGGTGAGCCCCTCGAGCACGGGTTTCTTTTCATAGGCAAAGCGCACGTCACGCAGCTCAACCATGGCGCACCTCCATCACCCTCGCGGCGGCGGCGCGCAGCAGCTTTTCCAGCAGCACGCTCAGCAGCACGATGGTCAGCGTCCAGGCGAGCAGGCTGTCCGTCTCCAGGTAGATCTTGGCCTCGTAGAGCCGGCTGCCCACAGCCATCTTCGGCACGCCGATGACCTCGGCGGCCACCACCGCCTTCCAGCACAGCCCGATGGCTGCCAGGCAGCTTTCCACCACCGCGGGCAGAACCGCCGGAACGACGACATGCCGCAGCGTGCCCACCTTCCCGTAGCCAAACACGCGCGCCACCTCCAGCAGGCGGGGGTCGATCTCCCGCACGGCCTGGGTCAGCGCGGAGAACACGACGGGGAGCGTCATCAGAAAGCCTGTGAGCACGGGCACCCGGCTGCTTGAAAGCCACACCAGCGCCAGCACGATGAACGAGGTGACCGGCGTGGCGCGCACCGCCGAGAGCATGGGAGAGATCAGCAGGTCGGCCAGGCGGTAGCGGCAGCACAGCGCCCCCAGCAGCACGGCAAACGCCACGCCCAGCACGTAGGAAAGCAGCGTGCGCCCCAGCGTGCCAAGAAGCGTGAGCCAGAATGCGCCCTGCGGCAGCAGCGAAAACAGCCGGGCAAAGACCTCTGCCGGGGTGGGCAGCAGCAGCGGCTGTGCCACAGCGCGCGCGGCCGCCTCCCACAAGAGCAGATCAAACGCCGCGACGGCCGCGCCCCTTCCCAGGGCGCGCAGCGGGGAATTTCGCCGCTCAGCGGACATAGTAGAAGTCATCATCCGGCAGCGCGCCGCCGACGGATGCGGGGTTGGCCTCGTAGAGCAGCGCATAGAGCGGCTCAATCTGCGCGCGCATGGCCTCGCCCTCCACAAACACGATGTGGCAGTTCGGAATCGCGCGCTCGGCCACGGCCGCCTTGGGGATCACACCGAACGCCTCCACCTGCTGCGCCGCGGCGGGCACATCGGCATTGACCCACTCGACCGACTTTTGATAGGCATCCATGAACGCGGACACCTGCTCGGGATGCTCCTTTGCGTACTCGCGCCGCACGATCACGCAGCCCATGGAGAGCACCATGTTCTCGTTGCCTGCGCTGCGGGCCGCATCCTCAAACAGCGCCGTCACATCCAGCGCGGCGCGGAGCTGGTCGTTTTGCATGAGCGCGCTGGTGACATGCGGCTCCGGCAGAATGCCGATCTCCACGCTGCCCGCGGCGAGCATCGTGGCCAGCTCGCTGTGCTCTGCGACATACTCCACCGTCACGCTGTCGCTAAGGCCGTTCTGCTCGAGAATGTAGCGGATCACATACTCCGGCACGGACGCCTGGCCCGTGGCATACACCGTGCGCCCGGACAGATCCTGCACGGTCTTGATCTGCGGATCAGCCGTCACCACGTGCAGCACGCCCAGCGTGTTGAGCGCCAGCAGCTGCACGCCGCCGTTCGTCTTGGCATACAGCGTCGCGGCCAGGTTCGTCGGGCACGCGGCAATGTCGGCGCTGCCGCTGGCCACCGCCGCCACGATCTCATCCGCCGCGCCGCAAAGCGTGAATTCATATTCGCCCTCGTTTTCCGCCATCAACCCCACCATGCCGATGCCGGTAGGCCCCTTGAGCGCATACACGCGCGCGGGGTCCTGCGCAGATGCACAGGCAACAGCAGCGAGCAGCAAGAGCAGCAGCAACGCGGAAAATCCGATCTTTTTCATCTTTCAACACCCTTTCTGATCCACAATTTTCCTTGCGTCAGTATAGCATAACATTTCGGTTTTTTCAATGACATCCCCGCCCCGCAGCGGGCCGCCGCGCGGCAGGTTTTGGGGCATTGCCCGCGCATACGCCCCTTCCCTGCTGCATGATGTGCCGATTGACAGCCCATCATACAGATGATATCATGAGAGCACCATCTGAAAAGACAGGAGGATTGCCTTTGAACTCAACCATTTCCCTGCTGGAATGCACAACCACCCTGCTGGAAGGGCTGATCACATTCATTTCCCCCTGCGTGCTGCCGATGATTCCGGTCTATGTGCTCTACTTCACCGGAGAGGAAGAGGGCCGGCGCAAGGGGCGCACGCTGCTTCGCGCGCTGTGCTTCGTGCTGGGCTTTACGCTGCTGTTCGTGCTGCTGGGCGTCTTCGCGGCCACGCTGGGCAGCCTGCTGGTGCGCTATCAGCAGATCGTCAACGTGATCTGCGGCGCCGTGATCGCCCTGTTCGGCCTGCACTACGCGGGCTTTCTGCACATCGCCCCGCTCTCGCGCACGCTCAAGCCCGGCGCCAGCGTGCGATCCGGCGGCTATGCCTCCTGCGTGCTGCTGGGCGCGGTGTTCGCCGTGGGCTGGTCGCCCTGCACGGGCCCCTTCCTCGGCTCGGCCATGATGATGGCGGCCACGCAGGGGCAGGTGCTGCACGGCGTCGTGCTGCTTTTGTGCTACTCGCTGGGGCTTGCTGTGCCCTTTGTGCTCTGCGCGCTGCTCATCGACCAGCTCAAGGGCACGTTTGACTGGATCAAGCGCCACTACGGCATCATCAACCGGGTGTGCGGCGTGTTCCTGATCGTTGTCGGCATATTGATGATGACAGGCTGGTTTACCCGTTTGTCCGGCCTGCTGGCATGAGGAGGGATTCTCTTTGAAAGATCAGCATTCATCCCGCGCCGCCGGGCGCACCATCGCGCTGCTGGCCGCTTTGGTCGTAGTGATCGCCGCAGCCGCGCTGCTCTACCCGCGCCTGAGCGAGCAGATGGCGCAGCCCGCCGTCACGGCGCAGCCCACCGCCACCCCCGGGGCGGCCGCGCAGCCTGAGCAAACCGCGCAGGCGGACGCGCCCGCCGTGACCACCGTGCCCGTGCAGACGGCATCTGCCCCGGCAGAGGTGGCCGGACCCGTGCAAAAGATCATGGCCCCCGATTTCACCATGTACGACAGCGAGGGCAACGCGGTGAGCCTGAGCGATTTCCGAGGGAAGCCGGTGGTGGTCAATTTCTTTGCCAGCTGGTGCGGCCCCTGCAAGATCGAGATGCCGTACTTTGAGACCTGCTACCAGACCTACGGCGAGCAGGTGCACTTTCTGATGGTGAACCTCAACGCCTTTGGCAACGACACCGAGGAAGCCGCGCGGCAGATGATCGCCGAGGGCGGCTACACATTCCCCTTCTACTTTGACGCGGACGGCGAGGCGGCCACGGCCTATGCGGTGCGCTCGATGCCCACCACGCTGTTCATCGCCGCGGACGGCGAATGGATCGGCCGCAAGATCGGCACAATCCAGCAGGAAGTGCTGGAAGCGACCGTTGCGCAGATGGCCGCGGGAACGCTGTAACCGCCGCCGTGTCAGGATTGTGTAAAGGCTTTGACCCGCGGCGGGATGCTTGTTTACAGACAGGCAGGCGTGTGCTATACTAGGCGCATACCGAAGAACCGTCAGCGCTCCGGCGCACAGGATCAGCCGCAGGAATCCCCTACCGGTATCCGATTCTGCAAAAACGACGAGACTGATCCGAATGCTTTGCGGCGGAGGGTGAGTCTCGTTTTTCTATCGGCGGCTGTTTTGAGGCCAGGGCGTATGGCAAAGGCGGTGCGGGGGCATATCAAGCATAGGGAGGACAGGAACATGAAGGCGTATCTGGAAAGCTGCGAAGAGGTGCTCAAGGCGCAGGATACATCCGAAAGCGGCCTGACGAGCGCCGAAGCGGCAAAGCGGCTCGAGCAGTACGGCCGCAACCGGTTGGCAGAGGGGAAAAAGGTGTCGCTGCTGAGCCGTTTTCTCGGCGAACTGGCAGACCCGATGATCATCATCCTGATCGTGGCCGCCGCCATATCGGGCGTGACGGCATACTACCAAGGCGAATCGTTTGCGGATGTGATCATCATTCTGGCGGTGGTGATCATCAACGCGGTGCTGGGCGTCGTGCAGGAGAGCAAGGCCGAGGCCGCCATCGCCGCGCTTCAGGAGATCGCCGCCGCGACCAGCCACGTGATGCGCGACGGCAAGGTGGTCACGCTGCGCAGCGAGGAGCTCGTTCCGGGCGACATCGTGCTGCTGGAAGCGGGCGACGCCGTTCCGGCCGACGGGCGGATCATCGAGAGCGCCAGCCTGAAGATTGAGGAGGCCGCGCTCACGGGCGAATCGGTGCCGGTGAACAAGTTCATCGACATCCTGACGCTCGCGGAAGCGCGCGATGTGCCGCTGGGCGACCGCAAGAACATGGTGTACATGGGCTCCACCGTCGTCTACGGCCGCGGCAAGGCCGTCATCGCCGGCACGGGCATGAACACGGAGATGGGCAAGATCGCCGGGGCGCTCTCCAGCGCGAAGGATGAGGAGACGCCCCTGCAGCTCAAGCTCAACCAGCTCAGCAAGATTCTCACCGGGCTGGTGCTTGGCATCTGCGCCATCATCTTTGCCGTCGGCCTGCTGCGCGCGCAGGGCACTGCCCAGGGCATCACGGGCGCCACGATACTGGATACGTTCATGGTGGCGGTGTCGCTGGCCGTGGCGGCCATTCCCGAGGGCCTGGCCGCGGTGGTCACGATCGTGCTTTCCATCGGCGTGACGAACATGAGCCGCCGCAACGCCATCATCAGAAAGCTGACCGCCGTGGAGACGCTGGGCTGCACGCAGGTCATCTGCTCGGACAAGACCGGCACGCTCACCCAAAACCGCATGACCGTGACCCGGCACGCCGGAAGCGATGTGCAGACCCTGCAAACCGCCATGGCGCTGTGCTCGGATGCGACGTATGACACGGAGGCCGGCAAGGCCGTGGGCGAGCCGACGGAGTGCGCGCTGGTGGATGACGCGGCCAGGGCCGGGCTGCTCAAAGGCGAGCTGAGCGCAAAGCTGCCGCGCGTGGGCGAGGCGCCGTTTGACTCCTCGCGCAAGATGATGTCCACCCTGCACCGCCGGGAGGATGGCTCGATCATTCAGTTCACCAAGGGCGCGCCCGACGTGGTGCTGGGCCGCTGCACCCACGCGCTGCAAGGCGGGCAGGCGGTTCCCCTCACGGCCGAGATGCGCCAGGCCATTCTCGATGAAAACAAGGCGATGGCCGACCAGGCCCTGCGCGTGCTGTGCGCGGCGCAGCGCACATGGTCTGCCATGCCCGAAAGCCAGGAACCCGATGCGCTCGAGCACGACCTGACGTACCTGGGCCTGTGCGGCATGATCGACCCCATCCGCCCGGAGGTCAAGGCGGCCATCGAGGAATGCCGCGGCGCGGGCATCCGGGTTGTGATGATCACCGGCGACCACCGCGACACGGCCGTGGCCATCGGCAAGGAGCTGGGCATTTTGACGGACAGCGCCCAGGCGATCACCGGCGCGCAGCTTAATGAAATGACCGACGAGCAGCTGGCCAGGAACATCGGGCTTTACAGCGTCTATGCCCGCGTGCAGCCGGAGCACAAGGTGCGCATCGTCAACGCCTTCAAGGCGTGCAACAAGATCACCGCCATGACGGGCGACGGCGTCAACGACGCGCCCTCCATCAAGAGCGCGGACATCGGCATCGGCATGGGCATCACGGGCACGGACGTGACCAAGAACGTGGCCGACATGGTGCTCGCCGACGACAACTTCGCCACCATCGTCTCCGCCGTGGAGGAAGGCCGGCGCATCTACGCCAACATCCGCAAGGCCATTCAGTTTCTGCTGGCGTCGAACCTGGCGGAGGTGCTGGCCATCTTCGCGGCCACGCTGATCGGATTTACCATCCTCGAGCCGGTTCACCTGCTGTGGATCAACCTGATCACCGACTGCTTCCCCGCCCTCGCGCTGGGCATGGAGAAGAGCGAGGCCGACAGCATGAAGCAAAAGCCCCGCGATCCCAAGGAAGGCATATTCGCCGGCGGCATGGGGCTGGATGTGCTCCTGCAGGGCGTCATCGTCGCAACGCTGGTGCTCGTCTCCTATCTGCTGGGGCACTTCATCGAAAGCGGCGTATTCGAGTTTGTGAACAGCCCCGACGGCACGACCATGGCCTTCCTCACCCTGTCGATGGTGGAGATCTTCCACGCGCTGAACATGCGCAGCCGCCGCGGCTCCCTCTTCGCCATGAAGACGCACAACGTCTTCCTCTACGGCGCGATGATCGTCTCCCTGGTTCTGACCACCGCCGTCATCGAGATCCCCGCGATCGCGGCCGCCTTTTCCTTCACCCCCATCAGCCTGCCTGAGTACGCTATCGCGCTGGGCCTGGCCGTGCTCATCATCCCGATCATGGAGCTGATCAAGTGGATCATGCGCCGCGCCGGATCCCGCGCCTGACGCACAGAGGATGCAAAGTGCCGGTTCCCGGTTGACGGGCAAGGCGATGTGTGATACAATGACATCTAGTTTTGAGAACTAGATAAGAGCGTGTGTCTTGTGGCGCTCAATGGGAGGAATGATCGCGTGCGCACCAAACTGATGGACAGAAAGCTGCCCGATTACACCCGTGGCGAAGAGCTGTTTAACATGATTTCCCACATCGTAGGGGGCGCCCTGGGCATTGCGGCCCTCGTGCTGTGCGTCATTCGCTCTGCACTCCGCCACAACGGTTACGGCCTGGCAGGCTCCATCGTGTTTGGGCTGTCGATGATTCTGCTGTACACCATGTCCAGCATCTACCACGGCCTGCACGACGGCATGGGCAAGCGCGTGCTCCAGGTGCTGGACCACTGCACGATCTACGTGCTCATCGCGGGCACCTACACCCCGCTGCTGCTGAGCGCCATGCGCCCGATTGACCCGGTCTCCAGCTGGGCGCTGCTGGCGGTGGTGTGGGGGCTTGCCGCCATCGCCATCACGCTGACGGCCATCGACCTGCACCGCTTCCGCGTGCTCTCGATGGCGCTCTACATCGGCATGGGCTGGACGATCGTGTTCCGGCTTCCGCTGCTGATGCAGGCCGTCGGACCGGTGGGCTTCGGGCTCATCCTGGCCGGGGGGCTTTGCTACACGATAGGGGCCATTCTCTACGGCGTGGGCAAAAAGAAGCGCTACATGCACAGCGTCTTCCACCTCTTCGTCATCGCGGGCAGCGTGTGCCACACGCTGGCCATCCTGCTCTTTGCGCTGTGACGCTGAATGCATACTTGCAATCAGCCCTGTCTTAATCGCAGGCAGCACTGCAAACCCGCTCTGAGGCTACTTCCTTTGAATGAAAAAGTGGAGCATCGGGCTTGATGCTCCACTTTTTCACTTTGCATGGCTTGAAGCGAGATAAACGCCCCCTCTGAAACTTACCGTTTCGGAGGGGTTGTTTATCTCGCTATTTATTTTTGCGCCACGCCTTCTTTGTCCGGAACTTCCCGCAGTCATCCACAGTCTGTAACCAGTTTGGCTTCCATTTCTGGTGCTCCTTCAGGTAGACTTCCCCGCCGCAAAGTTGCTGTTTTCTAAGCATCCACTCAGTCATGAAATCATCGAGCAGGTTGTAGCAAAGCAAATGGCAATGCGGTTATGAAAAGTTACCCTTCCATTTCATCCAGAAAATCGACTTCTGTTGAGAGGATCTTATGCAGATTTCTGATTTCTTGTTCTGTCAGCGTAATCCCTTTGCCCATCTTGCTTCGCTCAGGCCCCCAGTTGCGCAAATCATACTTGGGCTCATTGCCATTCCAACTAATGCGATTAAGTTCGATACGCCAACCAGCCTTATGTTCAGCAACCACACCAATTTCATTGATAATTTCAAACTTCAATTCGTCTGGCATATCATTTACCTTCCTTTTTCTCCATGATGCGCCATGCAGGCTTATTAGCCGTTGCAATGCTGCCGCGCATTTCCAAGCAAGGCTGCAGACGATGCGCCTGCATTATTTGATTAAAGACCTGATTCTTCATTTTGTCATAGAGCACCCAAATGATTCCTGACGTTTTTCGATTGTCAATCAGCATAAATCCATTCTGTGCAAGCTCTTCATATAGCGTCAGCCCTGCAGTATTTCCCTGCAGCACTTCATCAATAGATATCTGCTTGATTTGCGTTGCGTCAGGCTCAACTTCATCGGAAAGGGGGGCAACCCGTTTTGCCTTTTGAGCTGAGCGCAAGGGGACTTGAGGCTGTTCAGCCCCTCTCCTTTCCTTCCTCGCTATCGCATCGGGTTTAGCTGCCACCGAAGGCTCAGAAACAGCCGCATTGACATTGTTACTGGGTTGCGACGCTTTAGCTTTCTTCTCCGAGTGCATAATACTCGGCGCTTCATGCACTTCCATCGTTTTTTCTGCAGGCAAGGTTCCCGTAGATTCAGGAATTGCAACAGCTCCGGAAAGATCAGCCTCGTGCCATTCATCTCGAATCTGCTGCGCACGACGTTTAACCGTTTTGAGCAGCGTGGAATCTTTCAGTAAGCTGGTTTTGGGTTGTTCGGTCGACTCCGGCATGATTGAATATTCCGTCAGTTGCTGAACAACCCTCTCCATGACTTTCTCTCTATGCAGATAGTACTCACTTCCACGGATACGAATGAATGTCCACCCCAACCGCTCCAGGATCTCCTGTCTGCTCATGTCCTGCGCAATTTGTTCGGGCGTACTGTGCCAACGTTCGCCGTCACACTCGATGGCCACTCGCTTGTTACCGCAAATCGCAATCATGTCAATGCGATAGGAGCCGACCTCATGTTGTTGTTCAATATGGTAGCCGCGCGCAATCAGCGCTTGGGCAACCTCTGTTTCAAATGGCGACTCCGCATACTCCGCTGCTTCTTCCATGCGCATTTCACGTGCCCCAGGATCATCTGCATATTCCAAAAGTCCGCGACGCAAGTCTCCCGCTTTTAGATCCCGTGTATAGTCAAGCGAATGGACGATAAACAACTGATTTTTTGCACGGCTGACAGCAACATTATAGCGCTGCTTGTTCTCCTTTCGATCGGAAAACAGGTTTAGTGGACCATCACTTGCATTGCTATCCACCAATGTCAGAAAAACGACATCTCGTTCATCGCCCTGGAAATTTGACGCATTTCCGCATAGAATCTGTCGTTCTTCTCGCTGTGGCAAGTCAATCTTTTCGTACAAAAGTCTGTCAACAAGCTTGACCTGATCATCGCCGAGCATCGAGATGACGCCAAAGGTTTGTCCATCATACTCGGGTTGCTCCATGCAGGCCATGATCAAGGATACGATGGTTTCCGCCTCAATCAAATTGGTCTTGCCATTTCGCTCACCTTGCGCATTATAGGAAACGATAGGAGGCAAAACAGGAGAATTTCCAGCTTCCCGCAAGGGACGGATTTTTCCATTGTAACACAGATAATTGCAGTATCGAATGATGTCCGGAACACAGCGGAAGTGCTCGCGGAGCATCATTGCTCTGTAAGACCGAGCGGCAATGTCATAAAGCGAATCCGTGGGGGTATACAAATGCCAATTGGGGAGTTTATCGCGCAAATAGATATTCTGCAGCTCTTGAATCTTCTCCGACTTGGTGCCAATGGCCATCGGACTGACCTGCTCATCGTCGCCAACAATGATCACCTTTTTGCCGATGTACAACAATACCATGGCGGTTACATCAGACTGGCTGGCCTCATCGATGATCACGACATCAAAACGAGTCTTGCGCGGATCAATTGAGTCCATCACTTTGCCAATCGGCATAATCCAGGCGGGTACAGCCATCTGACACTGAGCCATGAGCTCCTGCGCCCGTTTTTTGAGCATTGCGGCATTTTTTCCGGTGCCTTTACCGATTTTTCTGATAGTATGTTTCCAGCCTATCAGCGCAGTCTGCATACTACGATGCTTTTGAATGCGCAAAAGCAGTTCATACCACGCCATCGTCGCAGCCAGTTTTGCAGTTTTCTTGCGATACTCCGAGGTAAGCCGCGTGACCTCCGCCAAAGCGTCGCTAAGCGATGTATTGGCAATGTCAACCAACCGCGTTTCCATCTGTTTCAGGCTCCACGCATCTTCCAGGCATTCAGGCGGAGTCCCTTTTCCATGTACACCTACACGATGGATAAGTTCGGCAGACCAATTGGGGGCAACGTGGGCGATCTTTTCGATTATCTGCATGCGCCTTTGATAAGTAGGAATCTTTCGCACAAGTGCAGACAACTGTACCATGGCATTTTCATAGGCAACCGTATCCGTAGAAAGCAAAGCTGATTCAAGCGCCTTGCAAACGACAGACGCTTCGGCCATATGCAGACGCGAAAGGGTCATATCCTGTTGTTTTTCAAACTGAGCCAAGCCGGAGACCATGGCAACGATGCGTGCAGCAGGGCGCAATACGCACTGCAATGTGTCAAACAATCGTTTCGTTGCCTCGTAATCGCCTGCCATCGGCTTTATAAAAGATTCGCACAAGGAAACCTGAAGGCCTGCTTCATTCAGACGATAGGAAATTTTCGGATACTCTTCGTCCATCCAATTCAGCCAAATGCCAATCTCCTGTGCAACTCCACGGCATGCGCGTTCAGGATCTTTGCCCAAATGGTCAAATTGCGGTTCACCACACGGGGCAACCAAATCGTTCCACAGAAGGCCCAGCTGTTCGCGCTTCTTCTGCAATGATAGCCAATCGAGAATCAAAAGAATATCTTCTTT